>CAJWAD010000003.1 GCA_913020245.1 uncultured Oleiphilus sp. | reverse complement strand
TTGGAGCGGGAAACGAGATTCGAACTCGCGACCCCGACCTTGGCAAGGTCGTGCTCTACCAGCTGAGCTATTCCCGCATAAAACCTTTGCTCTTTTGCTTGTTGGCACAAGTCGGCGCGTTGACTGCTCGTGCCCAAAAGAGGCGCATATATTAACGAATAAGCTGCAGGAGTCAAGCAAGGAAATAGAGATTAGTCTATTTTATTCATCTGTAAAAAGCGCACCCCATGATGCAGCCAAATATTGTACCATTGACCAGAGGGTAAGCGCGGCCGCAAAAACGATCAATCCGTAACCAAACCAGAAAGAAACGTCAATTTTTGCCCCAACCAGTAGGAAGAAAATAGCGCTCATTTGCGCCATCGTCTTCACTTTACCTATGTTGCCAACTTTGACAGATTCTTGCTTGCCTTTTTGCGCCATCCATTCACGCAATGCCGATACGACTATTTCGCGGCCGACAATAATAATGGCGGGGATCGTTATCCACCACACGCTGTATTCTTCAATCACCACCGCCAATGATATAGTCACCATTAACTTATCTGCTACCGGGTCTAGAAACGCACCAAATGGTGTCATTTGGTCCCACTTTCTCGCGAGATAGCCGTCAAACCAGTCGGTTACGCAGGCAACCCAAAAAACCGCGGCACAGGCATAATAATTCCATTCCACTGGCAGATAAAATACCAAAACAAAAACAGGAATCATGAGAATTCGGGACAGGGTAAGAATGTTCGGTAAATTCATCTTAATGCTCTAACTCAGGCGCAATGGGCTCAACCATCATGCAGACTGAGGTATATGTGTTCAGCTAAAACCAGGCTAATACCACCGACCTTAGCGATTTCATCTACAGAGGCGGTTTTAATGCCCTGTACACTGCCAAAATATTTTATTAACGCACGCCGCCTCGTAGGACCTACACCTTCTATGCCCTCAAGCAAAGATTGTCTGCGGCTTTTGTCTCGACGCTTTCGATGACCCGTAATTGCAAAACGATGCGCTTCGTCGCGAATTTGTTGAATTAAGTGTAAACCCGGGTCATCAGATCCGCATTGTAACGTGTTAAACCCGCTCTGCCCATCTGGAATCAATAAGGTTTCAAACCCAGGTTTTCGTGTAACGCCTTTTGCCACCCCAAGTAAATACAAATCTTGCAGGTCTAACTCTTCCAACACCGCCCGCGCCATACTTAATTGGCCTTTGCCTCCATCTATGATCACAACATCTGGACGTTTTTCGGGCGCTGACTTTAAATTTCTATACCGTCGTTGCAATACTTGACGCATAGCGGCGTAATCGTCACCACCAGTTATACCTTCAATATTGAACGTACGATAATCTGATTTTAATGGGCCTTGGTCATTAAAAACAACACATGAAGCAACGGTTTTCTCACCCGAACTATGACTTATGTCGAAACACTCTATGCGCTTCGGTACGTCTGAAAACCCTAAAATACTGCGCAGCGCATCCGCACGGTGAAAAATATTTTCCTTATTCGTAAGGTAGGTTTTTAACGCATTGTCGGCATTCGTCTTCGCTAACTTCTGCCATTGCGCTCTAACCGTCTTTACCTTCGTTGCAAACCGTATACGCTTGCCCTCAAGTTCATACAGCGCCTCGCTCAGCAGCCCATCGTCTAGCATTTCTTCCGGTAAAATAACTTCAGCTGGAAAATCTTGCGTACCGCCATGCCCTATGTAGTATTGCTCGACAAAAGCCGTTAAACGCTCGCTCGCGTCAAGCTCCAACGGCAGTTTTGGGAAATAATTTTTGTGCCCTAGAATACGCCCTTTACGTACAAAAACCATAGAGAAAACACCAATCCCTGGCCCTTCACTCATTGCAACCACATCTGCATCTAAATCACCGAACTCAACGCTCTGACTCTCTTGTACGTGCCGCAAATGCTTTATCTGATCACGTAATTCCGCCGCCTTCTCAAAAGCCAGCGCTTGCGAAGCCACTTCCATATCGGCGATTAACCCTCGAATCAGCTCGGGATTTTTACCCTGCAAAAATAGCACAACATGATCGACATCTTTTTGATACTCTTCCTGTGACACTAGGCCGACGCAGGGCGCTTTACAGCGTTTAATTTGATACTGCAAACAGGGTCTGGTGCGATTTTTATAGAAACTTTCTTCACACTGCCGAACTTTGAAAATCTTCTCTAATAAAGAAAGACTTTCTTTTACCGATTGTGCACTGGGGAACGGTCCAAAATACTGCCCTACTTTTCCTTTTTTTCGCACGCGTTTTAAGCTAAGCGAGGGAAACGCTTTGTCATTCGCTAAATATACGTAAGGGTAAGATTTATCATCACGCAACAAAATGTTGTATGGCGGTTTTAAGCTTTTAATTAGATTCTGTTCTAGAATCAGCGCTTCGGTTTCACTACCGGTTATGGTCACCTCTATTTCTGCGATTTTCGAGACAAGCGAGCGAGTTTTCAGTGCTTGGTTTTGTTTTGAAAAATAAGAGGCTACGCGTTTTTTTAAATTCTTAGCCTTGCCGACATATAGAATATTTGCCTCGGCACCAAACATTCGATAAACGCCGGGTGCCTGAGACAGATTCTTTAAGAAACTCGTCGCATCAAATGTGCTGGCAGGCGGCTTGGATGACTTACTTTGGTCCATCGACTTCAAGCACACCATGCTTAACAGCATGCAGTGTTAATTCTACGTCACTACTAATACCCAGCTTTTCAAAAATTCGATACCGGTACGAATTAACTGTCTTAGGACTCAAACAAAGCGCATCGGAAATGTCTTGCACTTTTTGGCATTCGATAATCATGGTCGCAATTTGCATTTCACGTGAAGAGAGAGTGTCGAATGGCCCAGAATTTTGCTCATCTAACGCCATACTTTGTGCCACATCGGAGCTTACATAACGCTGCCCACGATGCACTTTGTTAATGGCATTGATTATCTCACTGATATGACTATTTTTGGATACATAGGCCGCCGCGCCCTCTTGCAATATGCGTGAAGCCGCAGAGTTTTCTGTCATCGCTGACACAATGACAACCTTTACGCCGTCTGCACTTTGTAAAATACGCCGAGTCGCTTCCATCCCACCAATACCCGGCATTTTCATATCCATCAACACCACATCCGGTAACATGCGACGTGTCGATTCTATTGCTTGCTCGCCACTGTCCGCTTCACCGATCACATCGATATCAGGATGATCCTGCAACATACGGGTAATACCCGCTCGAATGAGGTCATGGTCGTCCACTACTAAAACTCGAATCAAATTATTCCCCTAGCGAGCACTTCCGGGTCATGAGTCCCTTGATTATTCGCGAAAACAACAAATGGAAAGCCAGCACCTGACCAAGACTATCGAGTTTAAATGAGTTTACTAATGCAAGGAAGGTCTGAACGCTTCAGGCTAGAAATACTTAACAAATTCAAGCTGTAGGTAGTCTTCATCTTGCAGATAACTAGATTTTCCGTAAATATCTGGTCTGGCCAGCGTATCTAAAATATCGGGCAACTGATCACTCAACTTAGTCGCGCCACTAAAAACCCTAGCTTCTATATTTAAAGTTATGTCCTCAGCGATACGCTGGCTGGCTTCGATTGAAAACATCCGCTCATGCGACTTTGTATCGTAAATAATGCCAACTAACACCTCTGAAGAATCCGCGTCATTAAAGGCATAACGCCAGCCTGCAAAAACGTCACGTTCGAATAAAGTAATAGGATAATTACGACGGTCATCATATAAATACTCAAACAACCATCCTAAATCCGCCTGTGATTCAAAGACGCCAACTTGAGTGAATTCAAAACCCGCCACAGCAGCAGAATACCGACGCAACATTCCAGAATTGGTGATGCCTTCGAATTTAAAAATCCACTCCTCGAAGAGATACTGCAATTCAAGCCCTGTTTGATCAACAACTTCATAAATTGGCAAAAGCTTTGGCGCTGAAAAATCGTTATTAAACGCCAAGATTGGTTCGCGACCCGTCCCACTAAAATGTGAAACTGCAAAATCAAAGTCACCGATATAGTGGGAATAACGAAAAGCAAAATCATCATGCCACTGCTCTTGGCTTGATTCATATTGGGCATTGTCCACATCCACTGCTAAGGGCAAACCCAGGCGACCGTCAGGCCCGACAAAACTGCGCTCTCTAAAATACGGCATCCAAAAAAAATCGACCGTCCCCCAGCTCTTTTCAAAAGAAAGCTTGGTTAAAGGTTGTCCTAATTTTTCCTCGCCATCGATCCCTTCAAGCGCATCATTCTGATTGATGACATCAACAAAGTGCGCAGACTCTGCGACGCCCCAGAACACTTTGGAAATGCCGACTTTAATTTCCCACTCTTCTCCGAAATGCGTCCAAGCAGCCTCGCGCACATCCGCATGCGAACGCTCTTTGTCCTCTTTATCAACCCGTCCAAAGACTATAAATTCAACATCGTTATTAGTGAAAGACTCAACGTATTCCGCCTGTCCACTCAATGATGGCTGAAACCGTGTCTGCCCAAATAAGCCTTCATTCGGAAAATAACGGAATTCAGCGGCAAGGTCGAGGTCGATATCCGCACCAACACTGCCACTGTGAGCGATTACTAACAATGAAAACAAGTATAGATAAAAACAGCTGCCCATAGCGGGCACTTTATTACTCACATTAAACTCAACTATGTCGACAAAGCACACATCTAGCGCTAGATAATGCAGCGTGAACTTGGTCCTTACAAGGCAGCAGATGGAAAACATTTATCCAAAAAGTTTACAAAACGCAAAACACTGTATACATTTACAGATACTGGATATCGAAACAGATGAATAGGCGCATGGAAAAACTAACCAAAAGACAGTCTGAAGTACTTGCGATGATACGCAACCACGCAGATGAAACCGGCTACCCACCTACTCGAGCGGAAATTGCCGCCGCGCTTGGCTTTCGCTCACCAAACGCCGCAGAAGATCATATTAAAGCGCTCGCAAAAAAAGGGGCAATAGAAATAGTACCCGGGGCCAGCCGTGGCATTCGTCTTCCACAAAAAGAGCCGGAGGGCCTCCCAATCGTTGGGCAAGTTGCGGCGGGCGAACCCATTCTTGGCGAAGAAAATATAGAAGATTACTGTACGCTCGAACCCAATTTTTTCAAGCCCTCTGCAGATTACTTGCTCCGTGTGCGCGGCATGAGCATGAAAGATATCGGGATTCTAGATGGCGACTTATTAGCCGTTCATAAAACAAATCAAGCGCGAAATGGTCAAGTCGTGGTGGCAAGAATTGAGAATGAGGTAACCGTGAAACGTTTCTTTCAAAACAAACATCTCATCGAGCTACATGCCGAAAATCAAGAATTCGAACCAATAATTGTTGATTTAAGCGAGAACCCTTGTGATATCGAAGGTTTGGCTGTAGGCGTCATTCGTAAGGAGAATCTGCAATGAAACAGTTATCTATGTATGACAGCGAGATACATGAGGCACAACGCATAGAACTAGCGCTTGCATTAGAAGCACAGGAAATTGAAACGACTAAACGCCAACCGATTCAAAAAAGTGATGCCAGCATACAAGCAAATGTCACTGAAATTATTATTGCAAAAGACAAAGCTGATAGCGTTCAGATGGTACTTCCAATGCTAACGCGCTTAAACCAAGAGCAGCGTTGGTTAGCATGGATAGACCCGCCTATGGAACTGCTTAAAAAATGGCAAACCCATACCGATGCAAAGGGTGATGACATTATGCTACTGCGCTCATCAAAGCAAAATGACGCAATTAGATTAGCAGAACGCGCATTGCGCGCAGGCACCTGCCACGCGGTAATTGTTTGGACGAATGGGTTAGATAGTCAATCTTTCGAACGCTTGGAGTCTGCCTCAGCGGAGGGTGATAGCCATGGCATCGTACTACGTCTGCGCTAACATACAAATTATACCGCTCACGGACGAGCCATTAGCGTGTGCAATGGGGTACCCAAGAAAAAGTGATTGCCTCACGCACGCAGTCTTTCAGCATTAATGAATTGTTTGATTCTCACTACTTAATTCTTCTGTATCATCAGCCGCTTGTTGGCTCATCATGCTTGCCGCTTGAACACCCGCACCAATCATAGCCTTTGCGATAATCGACTGGTTGTCTTGCAAAATACGTATAACTTCTGCTGAAAAATTAACCGTAACGAGGGCTTCATCATCACTATCAATGCGCTTCAGCGCAAACTGCCCATCTTCTAATTCCACGATTTCTAGAAACGCGTTTTCCATAAAAACTCCAACCCTTGTTTAAACGTTTTCTGCCTGCACTGTCATCACTGATCTACGGTATCGCTTCAAGACAGGCATTACCACTCTTCATGTATAGCTCTTGTATCATCGATAAGAAGCTTCAGTGATCGCAACATAATCTCACAATCATCGACATCTGAGGCGGGTAATATCTTTGTTTCCGTCACTGCCTGCAGCATGACTATCGGTATCCCTAACTGCGCTCCTCCCGACGATACAGACTCGCTGCGATTTGATTCAATAACCAGACTTGGCGCAATCTGTTCTTCTAAACCTACAAATGCGCTTACCCAAGTTAATAAGGCTTTATCGTCAGATTTCAAGACCGAAAGCTCAGTACTTTTTTCACCAACCGACAAACTCAGCGATTGCAGACTATGCACCGTGGCAAGTTTGGTTTTCGGCAATAATAACGTTTGCCACTCGTTTAACCAACATTGCCAAACTGAACGCATGAACAGAAGTAGGCCACTGTGCAACGCCTTACTATAATTTGCAGGGCTACCATCCGGTAAGTTGCGGTATTGCGCTAGCTGATTGTGTGCATAAAAAAGTTGCGTTTTTACTTGGTTACGCCAAAAATCAGACCCCATTAATGTTCACCCAAAAATAAAAGCATTATTTCGCTGACTGTCACCTTTAAAATCAATGTAAATTATACATTTAAATCATGAATTGTTCTTCAGGAACTTGACCTGTTCTCGCAATGATCTTTACTAAGGGTACAGAAAGAAAATGGAAAAATTCCCTCATGACAATGCGAGTCTTGATTTGCGATGACTCCAAATTAGCAAGGAAACAAATGGCAGCATCCCTGCCTGAAGATTGGGATGTCGAAATCAGTTTTGCTGAAAATGGCCAAGAGGCCCTGGAGCTTATAAAAGAAGGTAAAGGAAACACACTTTTTCTAGACCTTAACATGCCTGTGATGGATGGTTATGAGACGCTCTCATACATTCATCAACACAATCTTGATTGCATGACAATTGTCGTATCAGGTGACATTCAGCCTGAGGCACACGCTCGGGTAAAAAAATTGGGCGCAATAGATTTCATAAAGAAACCGGTTGATTGCGGAAAACTTGCAAGCCTACTCGATAATTACGGTTTGTATCGTCGGAACGAAGATTTAACCAGTCAGGTCTTTACCCAGGAGGAATCTCACGCACCAATTGACTATCGCGAATGCATGCAAGAAGTCGTAAATGTGGCAATGGGTCAGGCGGCTGATTTACTGGCCAGACTTTTGAATGCCTTTGTTAAGCTCCCTATACCGAACGTCAACCTTATTGATTTTGGCGAGCTAGAAATGGCGCTCTCAGCGGCCAACCAAGGCCATACATACACAGCCGTATGCCAGGGATTTATAGGCGGTGGGATTTCTGGTGAAGCCCTTCTCCTATTCAATGACGCTAGCTACACAGACATGGCTAATCTGCTTAATTACCAAGGTGACGTAGACGCCACAGCCGAACTTGAGCTAGTGATGGAATGTGCCAGTATCCTTGGCGGCGCCTGCATAAATGGAATAGCCGAACAACTCAACATTATGTTTAGCCAAAGTCACCCTCAGGTGCTCGGCCAAAATCTAAGTCATAATAATTTGCTCCACAAATCGAATGCGCAGTGGAAACAGACGCTCGCAGTTGAAATTCTTTACGAAATAGAAAACCATAACATCTCATGCGATTTATTATTGCTATTTACAGAAGACTCACTCGATAAGTTATACCAACGACTCGACTATATGATGAACTAAACCATGGACCAAGCTATCGATCAAATTAAAGAATTCCACTGGCTCATGGATATGATTCAAACCATTGAAGTAGGCTTAGTTGTCCTTGATGCAGACTTCAACGTACGTGTTTGGAATAGTTTTATGGAGAGTCATAGTGGTATTGATGCGCTGAATTTACGTGACGAAAATATTTTTGAACATTTTCCCGATCTCCCAGAAACATGGCTTCGCCATAAAGTGAATACCGTTTTCACCTTAAAAACCCGCTCGTTTATGACCTGGGAACAACGCCCCTATTTATTCCGCTTTCGTAATGATCGTCCCATCACTGGCACAGAATCGGTGATGTTCCAAAACATTACCATTTCACCCTTGGTCTCAGTAGATGGTTCAGTAAGCCATGTCGTTATTATGGTTTATGATGTCACCTCGATAGCCACGAATAGAAAAGCTTTAGAGCACGCGAATGATGAGCTGGCTGTGTTAAGTCGAACTGACAGCTTAACGCAACTGAATAATCGAGGTCATTGGGAAGAGCGTTTGGTTGAAGAATTCAGCCGAATCAAGCGCTACTGCGAGACGAGTTCAGTCGTCATGTTTGATATCGACCATTTTAAGAACGTCAATGATACGTATGGGCACCCGGCTGGTGACGAGGTTATTCGCACGGTATCAGGACTTCTGCGCGAGAGTTTACGTGAAAGTGATGTGGCAGGTCGCTATGGAGGTGAAGAATTTGGCATCATTTTAACAAACACCGATGCTGAAGCTGCATTTGTATTTTGTGAGCGGTTACGCGGACGCATTGAAGCGAGCTGTGTCCTGCATGAAGGAAGAGAAATTAATATTACCGTGAGCTTTGGCGTCAGTGAATTTAAGCACGATACCGAGGATCATCAAGCCTGGATTGAGCAAGCCGACCAGGCACTCTATGCCGCAAAAGAGTCGGGTAGAAATCAGACTTGGGTGCACGCAAAAGTATAGTGGAGCGCACTAATCACTCTACAAAATGAGCCTTAATAATTTGAAAATCTGCCACGTTAACCTTGCTCGCGGCTTCAGCGGAGGCGAAAGCCAGACACTCGTCTTGGTCGATGAGCAAATACGGCTAGGTTATGACCTTACCGTCATTGCGAAACGCAATTCGCCTTTTGCTAAGAGAGTTGCGGAGCGGGATTGCGAGTTAATCGAGATCTCAAATTACTTTCTCTCCCATGCGAAACGTCATACCGATCAATGCATCTGTATGCATGTGCATGAAGGGCAAGCCTTATATTGGGCACTCATACAGTTTCTGGTGCACGGCACACCTTATATTGTGACTCGGCGTATAGATAACCCTTTTAAGAAAAAGCTCTTATCTCAGATTGCTTATTCCAAAGCGTCTGCCATCGTCGGTGTCAGCAATCGAATTAAGCAAATTGCGCGTGCAAAATTCCCAGCACAATACATTGTTAAAGTTAATGATTCACCAGTTTGCTACGCAACAGATAGTGAGCGCAGTGAGCGTATAAAAAAGACCTATGCCGATAAATTTTTAGTTATTCAGGCCGCTAAACTCTATAAACATAAAGGATTTGACGTAAGCATAGAGGCTGCTCGATTATTAGAGGACCGAAACCTAGGCATTCAAATTTGCTTACTGGGCGACGGGCCAGAGCACGCAGCGCTTTTAGAGCAAGGTCGGGGCTTAACCAACCTTTCCTTGGTAGGCAAGCAAACAAATATGGGAGATTGGTTCAGCGCAGCAGATTTACTCATTCATCCCGCTCACTCCGAAGGTATGGGTTCAGTCATTCTTGAGGCAAGCTTAGCCGGCTTACCCGTAATAGGAAGCAATACCGGTGGTATTCCTGATGCAATCGCAGAGGAAAAAAATGGTTTGTTGATCCCAGCAAACGACCCCATAGCCCTCGCAGAGGCTATCATAAGAATGAAAGATGATTTAACACTTCAATCTTCAATTAAGTTAAACAGAGCGACGTTCATCGAAAAATTTGACATCAAACATGCCGCACAACAGTACCAAGAAATATACGACCATTGCGCAACGTAATACTGATGAACGTGCACACCGTCAATTGTAATACTAGGATAACGACCTTAAACCTATGAACACAGAGGTCATTAAACTTACACTTCCCGTCATGTGTGGCTATGTTCCGCTTGGCATAGCATTTGGCATACTCTTCGTAGAGCTCGGCTACCCATGGTATTTCTCAAGTTTGATGGGGATCATTATCTTTGCCGGTGCAGCCCAGTTTATGGCAATTGGCCTGCTCGCAGCGGGTGCCGGTCTTTTTGAGGTTTTTATATCAACACTGCTGCTGAACGCGCGTCATGTATTCTATGGTTTAAGCTTGATTAAAGACTTTGATGTAACAGGCTGGCGAAAGTGGTATCTAATCTTTGGTCTGACAGACGAGACCTATTCTCTTCTCACCAGTCTACCGCGTTCAATGACAAATAGCGGAGTTATGAAACTTCAGATCACCGGATACAATCAAGGTTACTGGATCATCGGTTGTACCCTTGGCGCTTTGTTTGGTAAAGAAATCGACATTAACACTCAGGGGCTTGATTTTACCCTAAGTGCGCTATTTATGGTGCTCACGATTGAGCAGTTCAAAGCCAGTCAAAAGCTAGCACCCTTCATTATTGCATTCGTTGTAGGCCTCGCCGCCCTCATTTTGATCTCAGCCAGCAATATGCTGCTTTTTTCTCTCGTTATGGTGCTCTGTTTACTGCTCGGGCAATACCGACTGCAAACGCGCATCTTAAAGGCAAAATAAGGCATGGATTTAACCTATTTAGTCTTGTTCATACTATGCATGGCCTCGGCCACTTTTTTGACGCGAGCCTTACCCTTCTGGTTACTAAAAGATCATCAGCACCCGCTGATATTATTTCTGGGCAGGAACCTGCCGCCGGCGGTAATGACGCTTCTCGTGCTATACAGTTTGAAGCACGTGACTTGGATAAGCGGATCCTACGGCTTACCCGAGGTCTCGAGTTTGCTTTTAGTGACCGTTATACACCTGTGCTTAAAAAATGCTTTATTGAGTATTGCATCAGGGACCATACTTTACATGCTCTGGGTTCAAGGTTTGTTATTCGGCTAACGATACCTATCCGCATAGACCTTCATATATTTATAAAACACGCCGTTAGCGTTCGACCATGAGATCGCTAAACCCCGCCAACCTGCCAAAAAACCGCCCTTGATTAAGTAGCTTTCAAAAAATCGCCAAACCGTCTTTAACATGATGATAGGCAAAGGATACGTTTTACCGCCTTGACGATTAAACTCTGTATAGCGATCCACCTTTACCAGAAACTGCCCTAGGTGCTGAACCGCATTGTGCGCGATAGGATGCGGAATCTTTTTGATACAACTATCGGCATGCAACGCAACGGTCTCATGCACTGCATTATCGTTGAAATTATGCCGCTCTCGATGGAACATACGCACCAACCAATCACTACCCCAGCCCGCATATTTTACCCATTCACCCATCAGGTAATTATCTCGACGCACCTTTATGACGGTATTCGTATCCTGCCCAGAGTCCCAATTTAAAAGGTAGCCTGTTAATTCTTTAGACGCCATTTCATCGGCATCTAAAGAAAGGACCCAATCATTACTCGCAGCATTCACCGCAGCTTGTTTGGTCGGGCCAAAGCCTAAGAACTCGCCCTCCACAACCTTTACATTTTCGTATTGAGACGCGATCTCAAGCGTTTTATCATCCGAGCCATTGTCATAAAGGATGACCTCTTTAAAGGCATGCAAAGAGGCTAGGGTTTCTTCAATCGTTGCTTCGCCATTTTTAACAATAATCACGGCACTTACGCATTCAATCATGCAAGTTCTCTTTCCCATGAGGCTAGTCATATATTCTCTATGCCATTACCGGTTGGGTTAATTCAGTATAAAGAAGATTATCGACAGCTTCGGCGTGATTGGCAAACACAAAACGCCACATATAAAAAAAGGGAGCCGGTGGAAAGGACGCAAGACTTGCCCGCGCCTCATTCAACGGCCCCCTAAGGGACTATTACTTTCTGAAAAAAGGAACTAGATAACTTCCTAGCGCTTATTTAGACAAGTCTAAAAGCAATTTGTTCAATCGTGTTACAAAAGTCCCTGGTTCTTTTAGCTGTTCCCCCATAGCAAGCGCTGCTTGATCAAACAAAACATGCGTTAGATCGTTAAAACGCTCGTCATTTTGTTCTTCATTTAGCAACTTCACTAACGGGTGCTCAGGATTTACCTCGAAGCTTGGCTTGCTCTCAGGTACCTGTTGACCAGCCGCCTCCATGATCTTCTTCATCTGTGCATCCATATCATGCGCACCCGCCACCAAACATGCAGGGCTATCCGTCAGACGGTTTGTCACGCGCACATCATCGACCTTATCGCTCAATAACTCTTTGATCTGAGTAAGCAAACTTTCATAGGTTTTGCTCGCTTCTTCCTTCTGTTTTTTGTCTTCTTCCGCATCCATCTCACCAAGATCTAACTCACCCTTAGTAATATCTTGAAGATGCTTACCTTCGAAGTCAGTTAGATAAGAAATCATCCAGCCATCGATGCGGTCACTGAGCACTAACACCTCGATGCCCTTCTTACGGAAGATTTCCATGTGCGGGCTGCTCATGCCTGCGGCATAAGTCTCTGCGGTCACATAGTAAATTTTTTCTTGGCTCTCTTGCATGCGAGCGACGTAATCTTCGAGTGACACGTTTTGCTCACTGTTGCCATTTGTCGAGGCAAAACGGAGTAATTTAGCAAGCTTCTCTTTATTCGAGAAATCTTCACCCAAACCTTCTTTTATTACTTGACCAAATTCATCCCAAAACGCTTGATATTGATCTGCATCGTTCTTCGCTTTTTTGCCCAGCATATCAAGCACGCGCTTTGTTAATGCGGCTTTCATATTTTCGACAGTTTTATCGGCTTGTAACAGCTCGCGAGAAACGTTTAACGAAAGATCTTTCGAATCAACGATGCCTTTTACAAATCGCAAGTAAAGCGGCAGAAATTGCTCCGCTTCATCCATAATAAAGACGCGCTGAACATACAGTTTTAAGCCACGTGGAATTTCACGGTTATATAAGTCGAATGGCGCTTTACTTGGGATATACAGCAAGCTCGTATATTCTAATTTACCTTCAACGCGGTTGTGTGACCAAGTAAGCGGATCCTGAAAGTCATGAGAAATATGTTTGTAAAACGACTTATATTCATCTTCAGAGACTTCGTTTTTAGACATTGTCCACAGCGCAGTCGCTTCATTAACCGTTTCATCTTCTGGCGCTTTAGGTTCCTCACCCTCTTCGGCGGGCACCGGCTCAGATTGCATCACAACAGGAAACGCTATGTGATCTGAATACTTTTTAACTAAACTACGCAGACGCCAACCGTCTGCAAACTCAGACTCATCTTCTTTTAAGTGCAAGACGATCGACGTGCCACGTTCAGCGCGCTCAACCGTTTCAACAGAGAACTCGCCCTCGCCTTCAGAGGACCAGTGCACACCCGCGGAAGCATCTGCCCCCGCCCTTCGCGTAAATACATCTACTTTATTTGCAACAATAAATGCTGAATAAAAACCAACGCCGAATTGGCCAATCAACTGCGAATCTTGTTGGCTATCACCTGTCAGTTTAGACATAAAGTCTGCTGTGCCTGATTTCGCGATCGTACCAAGATTGGCGATAACGTCATCGCGCGTCATACCAATTCCATTATCTGCGATTGTAACGGTGTTAGCTTCTTTGTCGAAATCAAGACGAATCTTCAGTTCGCCATCATTTTCGTAAAGGGCGTCATTTGATAGCGCTTCAAACCGTAATTTATCTTCCGCATCGGAAGCATTCGAAATCAATTCTCTAAGGAAAATTTCCTTGTTGCTGTATAAGGAATGAATCATCAAGTGCAGAAGCTGTTTTACTTCTGTTTGGAAGCCCATAGTTTCTTGCTTAGCAGCAATATTTTCCGACGTGGACATAGAAACTCTCTCTATTTACTTAATCAAGCTGAATGGTTTGCAGTCTTAAACGTTCACGGGTAAGACTAGAATTTTAAGATTAATAATGTTGGGTCAATTATTTAGCTTTCAAGGCCTAAAAAATAATTACTCACGGCTAGCCGAAAGCTTGTGGTTAAATGGGGCGTTGATAATTTAAATTTTGGCGAAAAGTATGTTGCGCATTCTTGTTATTGGTATGTTTTCTGTCGTGGTCCTTATCGGCTTCAGTGCCGTTTTCATGGATATGCGATACGGCGGGGGCGAAGCCTTTCCTGATCGCAGCAGCGATGCGTCACAGCCTACCTCTGCATTAGGTGTCGTCACAGAACTTGATTATCCACCGGGCAATATCGCGGTTTCAGAATCGGGTCGCATTTTCTTTAGTTTTCATCCAGAAGGCAACCCGGAATACAATCTGGCAGAACTCATTGATGGGGAAGCACAACCTCTACAGTTTAGTTCTGATGAACCAATTGACTTACAAAGCGTGCTCTCGCTTCGAATCGATCAAAAAAACCGGCTTTGGCTTCTAGATTATGCCAATCATGGGCATGGTCAACCGAAAATAGTCGCGATTGATCTAACGACGATGAACATCGTACATCGCTATGAGTTCCATTCCGATATTGCAGGTTTAGGCTCACATCTGAATGACTTCCAAGTCAGTCATGACGGTAAACGCATTTACATTGCAGACGCAAGTATTCTTGGTCTGAACCCCGCATTAATTGTTTACGACGTCGAAAGCCAAACGGCGCGGCGCACCCTAGCTAATCATGCTTCCGTTGAAGCTGATCATTACATACCGGTTGTTGATGGCGAAAAAATGCTTATGTTTGGCGTATTTGCAATTCGTCCGGGGGTGGATTCTATTGCGCTAGACCGCAATGAAGAGTGGCTCTATTTTGCGCCGGTGACCGATGAACATTTACATCGAGTTCGGGTAGCGGACTTGGATAATATCTACCTTGGGCCACAAGAGCTTGCAGCGCGAGTAGAAGTATTTGCCGAGAAAACAATGAGCGATGGTTTAACCACCGATAACGAGGGCAATATCTATATTTCCGCTCTAGAGCACTCTGCAATCATCAAAATGAGTCCTCAAGGTGAAATGAAAACCTTGATAAAAGATGAGCGGTTGCGGTGGCCTGATGGGTTTAGTTTTGGCCCCGATGGCAAGCTGTTTGTAACATCAAGCGCGTTGCATCATGTCATCATGAAACCTGACAGCTATATTGCACAAAATGGACCCTACCATATCTTCAGTTATGACACGGGTAACACGGCAACCGCAGGACACTAGTTGATAGTTTTGATAGTTATTAACGCGCGCGTATTATTCGAGTAGAAAATGCGCGCGGGCCAGTGCAATAGGCTCATCACGACACTCTTGCCAAGCATGTACTTCAACATTTGCGACTCTGCCACCCTGCCGCGTTACTTCGCAGAAGGCAAATGTATCTGTATCGGCACCCGCTCGGAGATAATCGACTGAGAAATCAATAATCTTCGGGTAGGTTTTCGCGGCGTTAGTCGCCAATAAATGAAGCGCACTAGAGAGCTCCATAAAGCCACCTATGACGCCACCATGAATCGCCGGTAAGATTGGATTTCCGATATTACCGGCTTGGCGCGTCAACATGAAAGTCTGAGTGTCATCACTGTAAACAAAGTCGATACCGATATGACGTGCATAGGGAATTGCTTCAATCAAAACCCTATTATCCGCTTTAGCTATAGCGCGCTCCCGCACTGAAGCGAAATCGACTTCAGTTGAGTTCACCTTGGGAAACGAAGGTAGCGTAAATCCTTCGGTCATCACCTCAAGGTTTGGAATACCTTTCGCCCCCATTCTCACAAAAGTAGCCACACAATGAGCAACAGTGCGATCGATCTGATAAGCCTCGCAACGCATAAATAGAATATTGGATGTCACGCGATAACAACTCGCGCGCGCAAAAACCCTTTGATTAGGTTTCGCTGATCGCATGTAATCAACGCGTAAGTCTAATGTAGGACACAACTCAAAATCTGGCATAGCACACAACACGCCGGCACCGGCTGCAGTATCCATCAAGGTCGTGATAGCACCACCATGAATCACCTTACTTTCTGGGTTCCCGATAATTGCCTCACTGTATGGCAATGCCAAGATCAGTTCATTTTCTCGCGCTGACACCACCGTTATACCAAGCGCTTGGCATTGCGCCAAGACGCTAACGAAGTCACTTGTTTGCTGATATAAAACCGTCTCATCGCGCATGATTACATCTCTTTAAACTTGCAAAAGCTGGCAATTATAGTGAAACTCATCACAAAACATAAGCGCCTGCCTAGGTGCTTACCCTTAACAATAAAGAGAAAAGTAGCTACCCGTGACTAATACATCCCCTCTCGCAGAAGAACTAGCATTACCTTGTGGCGCCAGCTTGCCTAACCGCCTTGCAAAAAGTGCAATGACCGAAGGTCTGGCAGATAAATATGACCGTCCTACACCAGAACTCATTCGTCTTTACGAAACCTGGTCACGCGGCGGCACAGGACTTCATATAACAGGGAATGTGCTTGTTGACCCTCGCTACTTAGAACGAGCAGGTAACGTCGTGTTAGAAGATGACAGTGCACTTGACCTGTTTAAAGAATGGGCTGAACGAGGTCAAGTTGGGGGTAACCAACTATGGGTACAACTGAATCATCCGGGACGCCAATGTCCTAAAATGGTGAACCGTGAACCCTTGTCGCCCTCCGACATTCAACTGGAACTGATGGGCAATTTCGGTAAACCACGTGCGATGACAGAGGACGATATTCAAGAGGTCATACAACGGTTTGCAAACTCCGCCGCCTTAGTAAAAGAGGCCGGCTTTAACGGCGTACAGGTGCATGCGGCGCATGGCTATTTACTCAGCCAATTTTTATCTCCCAAAATAAATCAACGCACGGATAAATGGGGTGGGTCACTCGAAAATCGTGCCCGCTTGTTGAGAGAAATCGTAAGTGCTGTCAGAGAGTCGGTTGGGCCTGATTACCCGATTGGCGTAAAATTGAACTCTGCCGATTTCCAAAAGGGCGGTTTTTCACTTGAAGACTCAGAACAAGTTGCAACATGGCTCGGCGAAGCGAGTATCGACTTGCTAGAGATCTCCGGCGGCACTTATGAACAGTTGAGTTTAATTGGTGTTGAGCCGACCGAAGTGCGCGAAAGTACCCGCAAGCGCGAAGCTTATTTCATTGAGTATGCCGAGCGTATTCGCGAGGCTGCAAAAATACCCTTGATGGTGACCGGCGGTTTTCGTTCACGAGACGTCATGGAAAACTCGGTGAAAAAGAAAGAAATTGATGTGGTAGGGTTAGCGCGTCCTCTTTGCACGCAAGTTAATGCATCACGAGATCTAATTGAGGGCAATATAGAAAAATTAGACGATTTCGAACATCAACTGGTCTTAGGTAAAGGGTTTTGGGGCAACAATAGTTCGTCAAACCTGATAAAAGCCATCAATGGCTTTGGCCAAATTGGTTTTTATTATTGGCAAATAATCCGTCTCGGCGCCGGGCTCCCGCCACAACCAGCACCTAAAACGTTTAGACATTTTGTGCGCCACATCACCAATGACGCAAAACTAAATATTCGCCGCAAGTTTCGTTAACGCGTAAATAAAAAGGGCAAAGAGAGCGGTTACATTCAACTCTCTTTGTCTCGATTCAGCAGTTTATTCAACAACAAATCGGAAGACGCATGACTATCTTCCATCATGAAACAGTGTCCCCCCGACACAGCTGCGCACTCGAAATTTGAGTTCACTTGCTCGAGCTTATCAATCGAACGCAGCAAAAAACCGTAGGTGCTATCACCGTACAAAACAGAAACTGGTTTGTTAATACGTTTAATTGAGTCCCATAAATTTTTAGCATAACTGCCAAAAACTGCAGCTTCGATTCGGGGCGGACATTTTAAAAAATAGCCTTCCTCGTCTTCCCGAATCGCATGCGTAAGATATGACTTTAAGCACTGTTCATCCCACCCCCGAAATACACCGCGTTCATGAAAATAATCCCACAGCGAATCTTTATCCGGCCAAAAAGTGGTCCGATCGGCCGCCTGCTTGACCATCGGCAAATAACGCGATAAACCAAGAGACCCTAGGGTCGTTGCAACAAAGGCATCAAGAGGCGGCATGATGATTGGATCGAGCAATATGGCACGGTCAAATAAGTCTCGATGTTTTGCCATCATTAGAATCGTGTTCACTGCACCAAAACTATGACCACAGGCAATATGCGTTACATTTTGCCACATCGGCGAAAAGAACTGCCACGCTTCCGAAAAATAGTCAGCACTCTGTCGCCAATGAGTAAATTCAGGCCCATCATCACTATTGCCATGCCCCTGCGCATCGCTTAAAAAGAGATCAAAATGCTCTTGTAGCGGTGCTAATAATTTTTCGTAGACGAGCCCACAAAAACCGTTGCCATGAATAAAATGAAGCACAGGTTTTCCTGTCGGCGGGGTGTAGTACCCACGTAACTTAAAGCCACCTGACACCTCATATTCCCAAAGCTCTAGATTCTCTATATGTAAAGAGGCCAAATCTCGTCTATGCTCCTGTACCGTTTTAATGTGCTGCATTAACTGAAAGCATCATGTCATGCAAAGAGTTACCTAGCGGGATATCTTCAGCTAAAAGCTCGCGTAGAGCAAGGTTTGGAAAATGATGATCTCGTAAGTAATGAATAAACTTAAGTGTTTTAAACGCATCAAACCAGTTATGGAAATGCTCTAGTCGTTTACTTGCGGGTATTCCGTTTTTTCCTTGTTTAGCTATATGTCCAAAAAACTTCTCAATACTAAGCGAATCAAGCAAATGCGCAACTTGCTTCTCACTAAGCACAGTACTGCGAGTTAGTATTTCCGTTAGTATTTCTTGTTTAAACATATTAATAGGTAAGGTTCGAACACTCTCTAACAACACGGCAAGTATCTTAAAACTATCGGGGTGATAATAGGTGTAATTACGTATGGGGTCTGCAGTATTTTGTATCTTGGAGATAGCAGGTCCAGTGCCAAATGGTACGCGAGCGCTCGCCCGAGCTTGGATACCCAATGTTGGTTTAGCTGCCTGACGAATCACCCCGAGTTTGCGAAGTTTGTTCAATAAATAAAAATCTTCACCCGCTGAACGTTTCGGCACACCTCGAACTTGTGCGTAGTAATGAGCGGAGACGGCAATGGTCGACCCTATTGTAAAAAATGCATAGGGTGACTGCGCTAGATTTAACTGCTCGACATAGTAATGCAAGCGAATATCATAGAGCTTGGTCGCAAGCTCAAAGCCGTCCTCTGGGTAATGCACGAACGGAAAAACACAAGCACTCTCACTATCTTTGGGTGGCGGGGTTGCAAAATATTCGGCTGGCAATTCTGCATCAGCATCACTTTGAAAAACCCAACGATTAGAGACGGCTGAGTCACCCTCCGCTCTAAAAAGCCGCAAGGCGATATCACCACCGATCTTTCTCGCTAAACCGACACCTTGTTTTTTTGGAATCAACATATTGGGACTGCAGCGATCAACGATTACAATTGCCCGGCCTACCTCATCAATTACCGCGCTTACATTGTTTGCAAGCGGCATTAGAACAAAGTCATTAGATAAATATTGATAACACAAGCGTGTCCGAGCGATTGCCGTTTCTGGCGCACCTTCCGGTGCATTTAAGACGAAAATAAGGTGTACGCTCGATGCACCACGCGCCCGTATCATCGATTTAAGGGCCTCATAGGGTTCATCAAATGCAGGGATAACCAGCGCCGATTCGGCACATGCCTGAGGGGTACTTTTAAAAGAAGCCTCTGGCTCGGCATAACGCTCAAGATATTTATCTATGTGTCGCTCAATCATTACGCACTGACTTACATTAGCAAAATGATGCGTTCTTCAAAGGTCCTAACCTAGCTAAGCAAACTTCAAGCGCCTCATTTGTGTAGGGCTTTGGCGGGCGTGCACCCCATACCGGACTGGGCCAAGCCACGTCGGTTTTAAAACGCACAACATGATGAATATGTAACTGACTCACGACATTCCCGAGCGCCGCGACATTAAGCTTTGTACCCGAAAACAAATCCATAAGGCTCTGACCAAGATGATCAGACTCTTTGTTAAACTGCTGACGTTGTTCAGTGCTCAACTCATAAAGCTCTCGAATATTTGAGAGCACCGGGACAAGAATAAGCCAAGGGTAATTTGCATCATTCATGAGAAGAACTTTACACAACGGCCACTCGGTAACTTCTATTGTATCGGCCGCAAGCCTTGCATCTAACTTAAATGACATCTAGCAAGACTCCTCTTTGCTTTATCACGGATCAGTCGAAGAATGCGCAACGGCATCTTTTTTCGCTTGCCAAATCCTTTCCCAATCAAGCGCCGATTGCACGATGACGCCAAGATCTTCATAATCGGGTTGCCAAGCTAGCACTTTTTTTATACGCGTGTTGTCTGCCATCAGCGCGTCAGGATCACCCGCTCGCCGGACAACCTCTTCAACAGCAAAGTCAGTACCTGACTTTTCTTTCACTACATCAATGACCTCTTTTACTGTGAAACCGCTACCATATCCACAATTTAAAGTATCCGATGCACCACCTTGTGCCATGTAAGCAAGCGCCATGACATGTGCCTTCGCAAGGTCATCCACATGAATATAATCGCGTATACACGTACCATCACGCGTTTCATAATCCGTTCCGAACACTTTCATTCCAGCGCGTGCGCCACTGGCGCACTCACATGCTACTTTGATGAGATGTGTAGCCTCAGGCGTCGCCTGGCCTATGCGACTTTGAATATCGGCACCGGCTACGTTGAAGTAACGTAAAATGACATGTTTTAAATTGGTCGCAAACGATAAGTCGCGAATCATTTGCTCGCTCATCATCTTCGATGCACCATAAGGATTGATGGGCGCAAGTGGCATGTCTTCCGTCAAGATCTTTTCGTCAGGCATACCATAAACCGCGGCCGTCGAGGAAAAAACAAGATAAGGTGTTTTGAACTGTTCTATGACACCCAAAAGGTTCAGAGTATTGCGCGTATTATTTCTAAAATACTTTAACGGATTTTCTACCGACTCAGGCACAACAATATGCGCCGCGAAATGGAGTACAGCTTCAAAATCATGCGCCTTAAACACACCCTCTAACTTTTCCGTATCTGCCAAGTCACCGATTATCAGTTCACCATAACTCACCGCCCAAGCATAACCTGTAGAAAGGTTATCGTAGACCACAATATCATGGCCCGCTTCACCGAGCTGTTTCACTACATGGCTTCCGATGTACCCCGCACCACCTGTGACCAATACCTTCATTAATTCTTCCTTTTGGTTTGCGTTGTTGTGGTCAATTCTGCTTGATTCACGGCCTCTTTTAAGGCTTTCTTCTTATCACGTCGCTTTGCAAAAAATCCGGTCATTATTGCACTACATTCGTCAGCCAAGACGCCATCACTAAATTCAATATGCGTATTCATCGCAGGATGCGCGAGCAAATTATTTTGGCTCACGACCGCACCCGACTTGGGCTCTGTTGCACCAAACACTAATCTTGAAATACGTGCATGCACCATCGCCCCCACGCACATGGTGCAAGGCTCTATCGTTACGTAAAGTGTAGCACCTGGTAAGCGATAGTTAGCTTGCTTTTCGCACGCATCACGCAACGCTTGAATTTCCGCGTGCGCAGTTGGGTCACATTGACCAATAGGACCATTGGCCCCTTCGCCAATAATCTTGTTATCCAACACGACAATCGCGCCCACAGGTACTTCATTGTTAGCGGCAGACGATTCTGCCAACTGAAGCGCCCGGCGCATCCATCTCTCATCAGCAGATGAATCTTGCACCATAGCTATTGCTCATTCCCATTCAATGGTCGCAGGTGGCTTCGATGAAATATCATAAGTCACCCTAGACACACCCGAAATCTCATTGATAATGCGATTTGAGACCAGTTCTAAGAAATCATAGGGTAAATGCGCCCAGCGTGCGGTCATAAAATCGATGGTTTCCACCGCCCGCAACGCGATGACATACTCGTATCGCCGCGCGTCGCCAACCACTCCAACCGATTTTACGGGTAAAAACACGGCGAATGCCTGGCTTGTTTTGTGGTAAAGATCAGCATTATGCAATTCTTCAATGAAAATTTTATCGGCTCGGCGAAGCAGATCCGCATATTGTTTTTTGACCTCACCCAGGATGCGCACACCTAACCCCGGCCCTGGAAATGGGTGCCGGTAAACCATGTCGTAAGGCAGACCCAATTCAAGCCCGATCTTACGTACTTCGTCTTTGAATAACTCACGCAAAGGTTCAACCAACTTTAACTTCATATCCTCTGGCAAGCCCCCCACATTATGATGCGATTTTATCACATGGGCTTTACCTGTTTTTGAGGCCGCCGATTCAATGACGTCGGGGTAAATGGTGCCTTGTGCTAACCATTTTACATTATCAATTTTTGATGACTCGGCATCGAACACCTCAATAAAGGTGTTACCAATAATCTTACGCTTTTGCTCTGGCTCATCAATACCAATGAGGCGAGATAGAAACATCTCCTCGGCATCTGCTCTCACCACTTTCACGCCCATGTTGTCTGCAAACATCTGCATAACTTGATCGCCTTCATTAAAACGAAGCAAACCGTTATCGACGAAGACACAGGTAAGCTGCTTGCCAATCGCTCGGTGCAGTAAAGCCGCCACCACTGACGAATCAACGCCGCCCGACAAACCAAGCAGGACATGATCATCGCCCACTTGCTTGCGAACCGTTTCAATTGCATCTTCAACGATTTTACTTGGCGTCCAAAGCGCGTTGCATTGCGCAATACGCATCACAAAGTGCTCAAGAATGCGCATACCTTGCAAGGTATGCGTTACCTCTGGGTGGAACTGCACACCATAGAAATGACGCGATTCGTCGCACATCCCAGCAATCGGGCATGAGTCAGTTTTGGCCATCAGGACAAAGCCCTCAGGCATTACCGTCACCTTATCACCGTGACTCATCCAAACATCGAGCAGTGATTCACCCTGTTCACCGACATGATCACGGATATCGTCAAAAAGTGCCGTTTCACCTACCGTCTCGATCTGTGCGTAGCCAAACTCTTGTATTTCAGAGCCCTCCACTTTGCCACCCAACTGTGCAGCCATTGTTTGCATGCCGTAGCAAATCCCGAGCACCGGCACACCAAGGTCGAATACACACGCCGGCGCACGCGGCGTATCGTGCCCCGTTACCGATTCCGGCCCACCAGCCAAGATAACCGCCTTCGGTTGATAAGCACGGATTTCTTGCTCATCCATATCAAAAGCTCGAATCTCACAAAAGACACCAATCTCGCGCACACGACGTGCAATTAACTGGGTATATTGAGAACCGAAATCTAAAATTAGGACGCGGTGCGCATGGATATTTTCGTCTAGTGACATAAGTATTTAACCTTCAATAAAAACAAAAGCGGGACGCCAACGCCGCCCCGCTATTAATGTCCAAGCTAACAACATTACATACCAAACTCAGCTTACTCGGTAGTTTGGTGCTTCCTTCGTAATGGTGACGTCATGCACATGGCTCTCTTTCATTCCTGCAGCAGTAATACGCGTGAACTGTGGAATTGTCCGCATCTCTTGAATACTGCGACTACCCGTATAACCCATGCTAGAGCGCAAGCCACCCATCAACTGATGAATAATCGCCGCCATCGGCCCCTTGCACGCGACGCGACCCTCTATTCCCTCCGGCACAAGCTTATCCACACCCGACTTTATGTCTTGAAAGTACCGATCACTCGAACCCTGAGACTGTCCCATAGCACCCAATGATCCCATACCACGATACGCTTTATAACTGCGACCCTGAAAAAGTTCGATTTCACCCGGCGCCTCGTCAGTTCCGGCTAATAGGCTACCAATCATGATACAGTTTGCGCCGGCCGCAATAGCTTTAGCGATATCACCAGAGAAGCGAATCCCTCCGTCCGCAATCAGGGGCACATCGCTATCTCTCAATGCTTCCGCAACGTTGGCAACCGCTGAGATTTGCGGCACACCTACACCCGCTACAATTCGTGTGGTACAAATTGATCCAGGCCCTATACCTACCTTTACGGCGTCCGCACCGGCGTCAACTAGTGCCTTTGCTGCCTCGGCCGTGGCAATATTGCCACCAATGACTTCTACATGAGGATAGTTTTCTTTAACCCAACGAACGCGATCAATAACACCCTTTGAATGACCATGAGCAGTGTCAACCACGATGACATCGACACCGGCTTTCACCAAAGCGTCTACGCGCTCTTCGGTTCCCGCCCCAGTGCCAACCGCTGCACCAACGCGCAGTTGTCCATCTCCATCCTTGCATGCATGAGGGTAATCTTGCGATTTCTGGATATCTTTAACCGTCACCAAACCTTTTAATTCAAAGTCATCATTAACAACCAGCAGCTTCTCAATCCGGTTTTGATGTAAGCTATCTTTTATAACTTCAGGTGATTCGCCTTCTCGCACGGTGACTAGTTGTTCTTTAGGCGTCATGATCGATGAAACCAGCGTATCCAGACGACTTTCAAAACGAATATCTCGGCCTGTCACAATCCCTACGAGGTCTTTACCGTCGACAACCGGTAAGCCAGAAATTTTATGGGCAGCCGTTATCTGTAAAACTTCGCGAACCGTATTATTTGGAGACACGGTGATCGGGTCTTTTACCACACCGCTTTCGAATTTCTTCACCGCCCGAACGGTGGCCGCTTGCTGTTCCGCAGTCATATTTTTATGCACAATACCGAGTCCACCTTCTTGGGCCATTGCAATGGCCAATGAGGCTTCGGTGACCGTATCCATTGCAGCAGATACAAGGGGAACGTTTAAACTAATTTTCTTAGTTAAGCGCGTTTGAAGTGTTACTTCGTTGGGGAGAACTTCTGAGTATCCGGGAATAAGCAATACATCGTCAAAAGTTAGAGCGTCTTGAGCGATCCGCAACATAGGGAAAATCCTTAGCCATGCCGAGAAAAGCGGTTTATTATAGGGGGTGTATATGACCGGTGTAAAATATTAATTTAATAAGTTTTTTTACGGGCATTTGCTGACTAAACAGTCAACTAAAATTACGTATCGAACAGACCCGCACTATCAATAGGAAACCAAAACGCTCTATGCATTACCCGGATCCGCCCCACTCTATTCAGGCGCCTATGGCAAACAAAGCGATAAGCGTGAGCGAGTTGAATCGGCAAGTGAAGCGCTTGTTGGAAATCAGCTACGCACAAACATGGGTACAGGGTGAAATTTCTAGCTTTTCACGTCCAGCATCGGGTCATTGGTACTTCACTTTAAAAGATGATCGATCTCAAATTCGCTGCGCCATGTTTCGGGGTTTTAACCAACGTCTCAAATTTTTGCCTAAAGAAGGGGATGAGTTGATTGTCCGCGGCAAAGTAAGTTTGTACGAGGGCCGCGGTGATTACCAATTAATTGTCGAAAACCTAGAACCTGCCGGGCTTGGTCAACTGCAAGCCGCCTTTGATGCACTTAAATTAAAACTCTCGAGCGAAGGCTTGTTTGATGAACAAAACAAAAAGCCACTGCCGCGAATACCAAAAAAAATTGCGGTCATCACTTCGCGCACTGGGGCCGTCATACATGACATTATTTCAGTTACATCACGACGTTTTCCTGCAACAGAAATTGTCCTTTTACCCGTCACAGTGCAAGGCGAGTATGCCGCACAAGAGATTGCTCACGCCATCAAAATAGCCAATAAACAACACGTCGCCGATGTGATTATCGTTGGCCGAGGCGGGGGGTCTTTAGAGGATTTATGGGCATTCAATGAAGAAGTCGTTGCCCGCGCAATTTTTAAAAGTGAACTACCTGTGATCAGCGCGGTCGGTCATGAAGTAGATGTTTCCATCGCTGATATGGTCGCAGATTACCGCGCGCCTACGCCATCTGCCGCCGCAGAACGACTGACACCTGATGTGTTTGAACTCACTCAAAAGCTCGATGACTTGCAGCATCGTTTAGGAAACTTCTGGTCACAAAGAATTCACCGAGACAAAGAGCGACTGCATCAGCTGCAAGCGCGTCTAAAGCATCCAAGGCAACATCTACAAGAGCGATCGAGACAAACGCTAGAATTATTTTCACGACTAGACGCCGCGATGCAGCGCCACATAAAAGATTTTCAACAAACCTTGAAGCACTGTGAGACAAGACTACGCACACAGAGACCAAAAAAACTAATCGAAGCGAAAACGCAAATGTGTTATCAGCTATGGCAAACACTCAACGCCTTACAAGCGCAACAACTTAGCGTTAGTAAAAATCGCTTGGCACTTGCCGCTCAGACACTCAATACGGTGAGTCCCCTTGCAACGATGGACCGAGGCTACTCTATATTAACTTACTCTGATCAGCGTATCGTGCGTGATTCAAGCGAGCTAGCGAAGGGTGATGAAGTCACTGCGCGATTGTCAAAAGGCTACGCAAGCCTCACGGTTAAATCGGTTACAAAGAGCCCTAATACACACAAAAATAATTAATGAGCCTGATTAAGCCAATTCATCCAATAAAAAGTCTTTAGCCGTATTTAGCTGTGCCGCAAGGTAATCATTGCCCCCACGGTCTGGGTGTACTTTTTGGATTAATGCCCGATGCGCCGCGACCACATCTTCTTTACTGTACGGTGTTTGCAAACCCAACACCGCTTCAGCCTCTGAGCGCGTCATCTTCTTCGCTGACACCGTATTTTGCTTACCTGAAAACTCATTTGTATTATCTTTCTGGCTTTTACGAGATTTAACCAAGCGTCTCAACAACGGGATATAACGCAGCAAGGGCGCCGCTTTACCTACAAATGGTAGCAAACCAGTAACAATCGCTGCGATAAAGTTCAAGCGCCCGGTCAGAGTCAAAAATATAACAAAGCCGAATAAAAGAAAAAATACAAACCAAGCAAACACACGCTTGCGCTTCTGGGGGGGCTGAGAATTAAAGTATTTGAGAAAGAGAAAAAAGCCAATTAACAGCCCTATTCCTAGAACAATACGAACCACAAGTTACTCCACTTTACCCGTAAAATTACCGACGCCAACTAGAGACCTCGTAAAATGTGCCGCGCTTTCTTAACACTGGGCGACTCAATCATCCTACCATTATATGCTTCGGCCGCCATCCCTTCTGACAATCCCCTCTCATATACATCGACTATTTGTTTCGCCTCGCGAATCTCCTCTTCGGAAGGCGTAAAAACCTCATTAACCACTAGCACTTGATTGGGATGGATACAAAACGTGCCTTCAAAACCCATTTCCTTCGCATTTTCCACACCCAATTTGAACACATCGATATCTTGGTAATTCGCTATCGATCCAAGTAACCCAAGTGGTGTTATGTGCGCACGACGCGCAGCGAAACATAGCATTTGACTGGGCAAGGCTAAGGTCGCCAAATTCGGCGTCATTCCGCAACTTTCGGAAAAATCTTCTGAACCAAGCATCATTGCAACTAAACGCGAATGCGCACAGGCGATTTCATCCAACTTATCCAAGGCATGCACCGACTCAACCATAGCGATTAACAAGGTATGGCCCAATGGCATCCGCTTCTTTTGTTCTATAATTTTAATTGCGCCCGCAATTTGTTGAATCACATCTGAAGAACTAACTTTAGGTAAAACGATTGCCGATACCTCAGGGCTAACGACAGTATGAAGATCTTCCTGATACAGTTCACAGGCTATATTGATACGGGCTAAAACCGATAAGCCTTGAGTACTCAAATGCTTTGCGGCTTGCGTAAACTGGCGTCTGGCAAGCTCTTTTTGGCTTACCGGCACACTGTCTTCCAGATCGAGAATGTAAGCATCTGCCTGCTGCTGCGCGGCATTGTCGACAAATGCCTCTCGGTGAACAGGAATAAACAATGCCGAGCGCCAGCCAGGATAGATATGATGTTTATTTGCCAACATACGCCTCCTCCAAAATTTTTGGTATCAAAGATATGCCACAAAACCGAATACTATCAAACGATAGGCTAATTCAAAACATAAGTGCTGACAAAGCCTCGCTACAAATAAACCACACCAAAACCTGCCGCAAAACATCTAGCTTTTTAAGCCCAAACATGAAAACCTGCAAATAGTCGAGCAGTTAACAAAAAAATAACAATACAGGCTATCATACAAAATTTGAGCTTGTGATCTAAACTACCAGCATGCGAATAAAAAACTACCACACACAATTACAGATGCAGGCACTTTACGACCTGACTATGCGCGCCAAAGCGGGCACGGTGATGTATCTCGCCATCTGGATCGCAATTGTCTGGGCATACAACATCCATGAAAAAAGTCCCACTTTTTTTTATGCGAATGGTGGCATATTGCTTTCATTGGCTGTGGTCCGCCTTATTCACTTATTTAAAACCAAACAATGTACTGAGGATAATGCTGAACATTTATACCAAATACTGGTTTATATCTTATTATGCACGGCCCTGCATTGGGGACTAATGACTGCCTGGGTGCTACTAGATGATAATTTTATTGAAGCGCGCACTGTAATCATGATTGTGTTACCGACGTTCGCAATTGGCGGCGCCAGCACACTGAGCATTTCTCATGAAGTACGCACTCTTTACCCAACCTTTATGTTTATGCCGACTATCTGTGCTCTGCTCTATACCATTGATAGAGATAATTTTCTTTTAGCTGGACTAATCATCGTCGCATTTGCCTACGTATTCGTGATTTCTGGACTTGTCTATCGAAACTATTGGTCCGCCATAACAAACAACTTAATCGCTGAAGAGCGCGCCGCAGCGATGGAGCAATTAAGCATCACAGACCAACTCACTCAGCTGAAAAATCGCATGTTTTTTGACTCGGAATTTGAAAAGGAGTGGAAACGCAGTATTCGCTTAAAAGCGCCACTTTCAATTCTAATGATTGATCTAGACTACTTTAAAAAGCTTAACGACACCTTCGGACATATTTTTGGCGATGAGGTTCTTAAGCATGCCTCCGCGGCGATCGCAAACGAAATCAAACGTCCAACCGATTGCATCGCACGATACGGTGGTGAAGAGTTTGTGGCGATGCTGCCGAATACGAATTTGGACGGTGCAAAAGTTATTGCCGAGCGCATTAGAAAGACAATTGAAAACCTGCCGCTCGAACACAATAGCAGACCGGTGAGTCTCACGTGCTCGATTGGGGGTGCAACGATCATTCCCCAACCAGGCGGTGATCGTTCGGATCTTGTTAAACGTGCAGACAGTGCGCTATATCAAGCCAAAGATGGCGGAAGAAACCGCTATCTCGCTGACGACCCACGCGCAAATCTAGAGCAGGTTAGCTAGTCCCGAGCGTTGCCTGGCTACTTAATTCGGGCGGCAAGGCATAGCTGCCGGTTACATGAGCAGCTAATTCCGCAGACGCAGAAGTAAAAATATCGACCTCACAGTAGGCAAGGCGCTTACCAAGCTTGAGTATTTTCCCCTCTGCAATAATATCAACCTGTCCGGGGCGCTGCATAAAATTGATATTCAAATTGCTCGTTACCACCATCGCCACTTCGCCCACCGCACCCAAAATGGCGGCATACATGGCGGTATCAGCCGCTGCCATCAACACAGGACCTGAAACAGTGCCACCTGGACGTTTATTCTTGTTATTGAAAGGAATTCGAATACGCGCATGACCATTATCAATACGTTCTACTTTTAGGTCCATTGCCTCCGCCATGGGTATCCATTGACGGATCAAGTTTTCTACTTGCATAGCCGACAAACTCATTCAATTTTTTCCTTATTTACGCTTAAGTGCGAAACAACACTATACGATTGCGATACCGCTCTTTAAACTACGCATTATTGCTGAAACAATCCATGACAATAAGTGTTCTCAAAATTGAATTCAAGCACCGGAATCGTGTCGTGAACCCTGTCAAACAAGCATGTGCTTTTAGTTTATCCCCATGAAAGGAAGATGAAAATTTATGCGAGCCAGCCGCTTTTTAATTGCTACTCATAAAGAAACGCCAGCTGATGCAGAAGTCATCAGCCACCAACTTATGTTACGCGCAGGCCTAATTCGAAAACTTGCGTCAGGTCTATATAACTGGCTACCAATGGGCCTCAGAGTACTTCGAAAAGTTGAAACTATCGTGCGCGAAGAAATGGATCGATCAGGTGCACAAGAACTACTAATGCCGGTGGTGCAACCCGCTGAATTATGGAATGAGTCTGGTCGTTGGCAAGAATATGGCGGAGAATTACTGCGGATAAAAGATCGCCATGAACGGGATTTTTGTCTTGGCCCGACACACGAAGAAGTCATCACTGATTTAATTCGTAACGAACTAAAAAGTTATAAACAGCTGCCTGCCAATTTTTATCAAATACAAACAAAATTTCGCGATGAACGGCGTCCACGTTTCGGCGTCATGCGCGCACGCGAATTTTTGATGAAGGACGCCTATTCTTTTCATATCGACCAAGAATCTCTGGATGAGACCTACCGTCTTATGCATGACACCTACATGCGTATTTTTGAACGCCTCGGTTTAGATTTTCGACCAGTGCAAGCAGACTCAGGAAGCATTGGTGGTAGCTCATCACACGAGTTTCATGTTCTCGCCGAATCGGGAGAAGATGACATAGCCTTTAGCACCCAGAGCAGCTATGCCGCAAACATCGAAATGGCAGAATGTATAACACCAACGGCCCCCCGCGAACCCGCGAATGCGGAATTAAAAGAAGTTAGAACGCCCGACCAAAAGACAATCGATGAAGTTGCTAAATTTTTAGCGCTCACCCCCCAAAATTGCTTAAAAACACTTATTGTCGAAGGCGATTTAGGCGAAGCAGAAAAGCCGCCTTTAATTGCATTAGTGTTGCGTGGGGATCACTCCTTGAATGAAATTAAGGCAGAAAAAATTGACGGCGTCGCATCACCTTTACGTATGGCTGATGAGGCAGAAATAAAAGCGGTGCTTGGCGCAAGTACTGGTTCGCTTGGACCCGTTGGCTTGGGCATTCGTTGCATTGTAGACCGCAGCGCTGCGCAGTCGAGCAACTTTGCATGCGGCGCTAACAAAGACGATATGCACTACCTGAATGTAAACTGGGCGCGCGATGAAGAGCTGAGAGAGATTGAGGACCTACGTAATATCGAGGCCGGTGATCCGAGCCCTGATGGACAAGGCGAAATCGTCATTAAACGGGGTATTGAAGTAGGCCATATCTTTAAACTCGGCACGAAATATAGTGAACAAATGAATGCATCTGTGTTAAACGCTAATGGCAAAGCGAGCATTATGGAGATGGGCTGCTATGGCATTGGTGTGTCGCGTATCGTAGCCTCTGCAATTGAACAAAATAATGACGAGAATGGTATTATTTGGCCAAGCGCAATCGCGCCATTCCAAATCGCGCTTATCCCTCTAAACATGCACAAATCAGAGGTCGTAGCGGAACAAGCTGAAACGCTTTATCGGACATTAAGCGATTTAGGCATCGACGTATTTTTAGATGACCGCAATGAACGCCCCGGCTTCAAATTCGCAGATATGGAGTTGATTGGCATACCTCATAGAATCGTTATCAGTGATCGCGGCTTAAAAAATGGTACGCTCGAATATAAAGGCCGCAATGATGCAGAAAGCCAAGATATTAGCGTTGATGATGCCCTCGACGTAATAAAGACGAAACTAAATCGTGCATGAGCGTGGGCGAACCGGGCGTTTTTTCGCATGCATAACGCTATTACTCTTCATGGGTTTCAGCAGCATTATGAATGCGTCACAAGAGCCTGACGCCGAGCTCACCGCAATACTCAAACAAACAGTTAGAGATGCCAGCAGCTTTATCGATAAATATGAAGCCGAAGTTTGGTTAGTAGATATGTCCCGTCGCTTATCTAAATACCGCTATATGAAAGACCCTAAACAGCGTTTAGAATTTCTCAGACTAGTACATTCGGAGGCACGGCGCGCAAGAATAGACCCGGAATTGGTGCTCGCTCTTATCCATGTAGAGAGCGCCTTTAATAGATATGCATTGTCGGTTGTCGGTGCCCAAGGTCTCATGCAAGTTATGCCTTTTTGGAAAAAAGAAATTGGTCGCCCCGATGACAATTTAATGCATATGGCAACTAATCTTCGTTATGGCTGCACCATTCTTAAGCATTATATTAATCGCGAAGATGGTAATCTAGTGCGCGCTCTAGCCCGATACAATGGAAGCTTGGGGCGTACCAAGTATCCTGAAAAGGTGCTTGTTTTCTGGGAAAAATATTGGCTAGTTGAAGGCTAAGTATGCGGAGTTTAATTGTTGAATTAAACATTGATCGCGATGAATGGCTAAAACTTTATCGAGGGCAATCACAGCTTGTGCGAGCGCGCAGTCGTGAGGGTTTGAGCGTGCAGTTTCCAGCCAATATTCTGAGTAACTATATCAGCCATCAAGGTGTGGCTGGCAACTTTCGTATTACCTTCACAAATGAAGGAAAGTTTCATTCCGTCGAGAAGCTTAATTAAAGAGGTTTACTATGGCTCAGCTGAGTACACAAGAGGTAATGCTAATGCCAGAACCCGAATTAGTGGCAGTATTGAAAGTGATGTCGCTGGACAATTTAGAGCAACATGCGCGCGGATTAATGAAGGAGCTCGGATCAAATCACTACGCAAAACTTATGTCTTTGCTGCTCTCAGGACTGCAAAAAGAGCGACAAAAAAATAACATGAGCAGCACGGAGCGCTTCAGCTTCGTGCAAAATACGATCCGAGATTTCCTACCAAACAAGGCGCTTATGAGTGATGTTTACGAGCGACTTGCAACGATAATCATGCTAATCATTGCGCAAAAATATCGTGCAATCTTAGACACCAAATAGATTTCGCCTGAAAAAATTTAGCCCTTTGTTAGCACTTACTTCGATCCTCGCTGCCGTAATGCCTCAAACAAACAAACGCCCGTCGCTACCGAAACATTCAAGCTACTGACGCTACCGGCCATCGGAATTTTTATCAACTGATCGCAATGCTCTCGTGTTAAACGGCGCAAACCACTGCCTTCCGCGCCCATCACAATTGCGCAAGGTCCTTTAAAATCTGCTTGATAAATATCTTGCTCTGCTTCCCCTGCCGCTCCTGAAATCCAGACACCTCGATCTTGCAAGCTGCGCAATGTCCTCGCTAAATTCGTTACGCGCACCACGGGGGTATGGTCTGCAGCACCCGATGCCACATTTTTCGCGACCGAATTTAAGGGTGCTGATTTATCTTTTGCAACGATAAGCGCATGTACGCCAGCCGCATCGGCTGACCGTAAACATGCACCCAAGTTGTGCGGATCAGTGACTGAATCAAGCACCAGCAAAAATGGGGGTTCAGATAACTGATCGAGTAAGGCGTCCAAGTCATTTTCATTTTTCTCTGGAGTCAACTTTACAAGTGCTACCACACCCTGATGCCGGCCACGTACGAGATCATCCAAGATCTTCCTCGGCACTACCTCAGTTACGATACTAGCGTCCTGAACAGCCCCAACGAGCCGCTGCAAACGCTTATCGTCGCGACCCTTCATTACTTTCACGGAAACAATCTGCTCAGGATCTTTAGTTAACAAAGATTCCACCGCATGAATACCGAATACCGTATCTAACTCACTCATTAATTCGACTCTTTAACCTGACGCTTTCTTGGCTTTTTGGGCTTGTCTTTAGACGCTTCAGATGTGTTTTTTTCTGACGTAGCGTCTTCTGCGGAATTCGTTTTACTACTATTTTTCGCCCAATCAGGTTTCCCTTTATCCTTTTTTTTCGTCAGCTTTAATTTCGCGCGCTTACGTGTTGGCTTGTTGACCGACGAATCATCACGTTTTATCGCCTGCATTGGCGCCACGGGGTCTGCCTTTTCTTTGGCTTTCTTTGCTTTGCCTATCTTGCCCCGGGATACTGCTTTAGTGGTATTTTTGCGCCTTTCAGCTCCATTTTTTTTACCAGCATTTGTGTCCCGTTTGCCAACAACAGCGCTGCGCGACTGACGACCACGACCACGCGCTGATTTTGCCCTCGGCTCAGCACTCATTAAGACAAGATCGATCTTTCGTTCTTCTAAGTTTATCTTGGCGACTTGGACCATGACCCTATCGCCCAAACCATAACGCACACCCGTGCGTTCGCCCACTAATCGCTGCTTCTGTTGATCAAACTGATAAAAATCACCGTCCAAAGTCGCAACATGCACCAGTCCTTCTACATACAAATCGGCAAGTTCCACAAAAAAACCAAAGGCTGTGACGCCGGCAATTAAGCCCTCAAATACTTCACCTAAATGCTGCTGCAAATACTCACATTTTAGCCAATTTGTCACATCACGAGTTGCGTCATCAGCTCGACGCTCAGCCATTGAGCAATGCTCTCCCAACATCAACATCTTTTCGAAGTCATAGGCATAACGGTATGCGCCAACATCGAGCTTATCTGGTCGCCGTACCTGATCGCAGGGCTTACCGTTATAAATAATCGACTTGATAGCACGATGAACTAAGAGATCGGGATAACGACGGATCGGTGACGTAAAATGTGCATACGCATCATATGCTAAGCCAAAATGCCCCTTCTCTTCTGGGCTATAAACCGCCTGACTCATTGAACGTAACATCATCGTTTGAATAACTGAAAAGTCTGGTCGTTCAGCAATCTCGTCAAACAAGGTTTGATAATCAGAGGGCTGAGGCATTTCACCACCCCACAATTGCAGCCCTAACTCGCCCAAGAAAGCACGTAAATTTTCAAGTTTTTCTGCACCAGGACCTTCATGCACCCGATATAATGCGGGGAGCTTTTGTGCGATTAAAAATTTAGCCGTCGCCACGTTCGCACACAGCATGCATTCTTCAATAATTTTATGAGCATCGTTACGTTCAGTCGGGACAATTTTCTCAATCTTACGCGCTTCGCCAAAGATAATTTGCGTCTCTACGGTTTCAAAGTCTATCGCGCCCCGCGTTTTTCTTTGTCTGCGTAACGCCTGATATAAACCATATAAATCATATAGCTGCGGTAAGCGATCGGCAAAATCTTCGCACAATTGAATGCCTTCAGAACTGTCAGTTTCTTCAAGTATGCAACCAACCTGGTTATAGGTCAGACGAGCATGGCTATGCATCACGCCTTCATAGAAGTAGCTATGTTCAACAACGCCCTCAGCCGAAATTTCCATTTCGCACACCATGCATAAACGATCGACCGATGGATTGAGCGAACACAAACCATTTGATAAAATTTCGGGCAACATCGGCACAACATGGTCAGGAAAATATACTGACGTACCTCGCTTGCCCGCTTCAACATCGAGGGGCTCATTTTCTTTTACGTAGTGACTAACATCTGCAATCGCAACATACAAACGCCAACCACCGCCTTGTACATTTTCACAATACACCGCGTCATCAAAATCTCGCGCATCTTCTCCATCAATCGTCACAAGAGGCAAGTGACGAATGTCGATACGCTTACGCTTGTCGGCTTCTCTAACTTCGTTATCTAACGAAGCTATCTGCGTTTTAAGCTCCTCTGGCCACTCATTTGGAATATTATGTGAGCGAATGGCGACCTCAATTTCCATCCCTGGCGCCATATGATCACCTAAAATCTCAACCACTTGACCGATAGCATGCTCTCGTCGGGAGGGATGTTGCGTAATTTTCGCCACCACATATTGACCATGTTTTGCCTCTAAGGTCACATCAGAGGGGATAACTACCTGCTGAGTTTCGCGTACATTTTCCACCTCGACAAAGCTCAACCCGCTTTCGAAGAAAATTCGCCCGACCACCTCGTTGGTATTGCGTTCCAAAACCTCGACGATAACCGCATGACCCTTGCCTCGGGCATCAACATTATCTACACGCACGAGTACGCGGTCCCCATTGAAAACCCGTTGCATCTGTTTCGCGGAGAGATAAAGGTCATCGCCTCCTTTTTCGAGCTTAACAAAGCCAAAGCCATCACGATGACCAATCACAGACCCCTTCAACAAATTCACACTTTGCGTTGGTAAATATTGTTGACGACGATTGCAGATCAACTGCCCGTCTCGCGCCATTGCGATCAAGCGGCGACGCAATGCCTCGTATCCATCCGCATCATCCAAACCTAAGTGATGTGCAATTTGTGGATGAGTAGATGGCTCACCGCTTGTGATGAGCAAATCAAGTATATGTTCACGGCTTGGAATAGGATTCTCATACTTCTGCGCTTCGCGCTGACTATGAGGATCATTAGGAGGTGTTTGATTACCTGAAGACTTAGTCATTCATGACCGCTGGATGAGAAATTTGATGAATTATAGCGCTAAAGCTCAGGGGCGCGAAATCTTTATTTATGCACTAAAGCACGAGGGAATAAGAAAAACGTTTTAGACCAGACCGCGTTTTTCCAAGTGCTTGAAGCCCTTGCGAAGATAGTGCATTTGGTCTTCTAAAATATTGTGATTCTGTAAATACAACAACTCTGAAAATGTGGGCTTGAATGGCACGGCCAGCAATGGCATGCGCGCTTCCTCAGGTAAACGCGCACCTTTACGTTGATTGCATGGCTTGCAGGCCGCGACCACGTTGGTCCACAAATCCCCACCACCGAGTGAACGAGGATGAATATGATCACGCGTCAACTCATTACGATGGAATATCTGCCCGCAATACATGCACATATGCTGATCACGTCGAAATAGATATTTATTCATGAGAGGAATATTAATCGCATGTTTTTTGATGGAGCCGTCCACTGCGATAATAGGCGATAGGTGAATAATTGATCGCACCCCTGTCTTCTGAACACCACCACGCATCGTTAAACATTGATCGCCAAATGCCCAGAGAACTTTTCCATTACAAACAAGACTGGTGGCCATTTCTTTGGTAATCCATCGAACCGGCTGCCCACTTTTGTCTATTTTTAATACTGCCAGATTGCTCATACTGAAACCTTTTCATTCGAATGGCATCAGAAGTACAACATCAGAGCACGCTGCTCTTACTTCAATGGCTATCAAAACTAGTGCCCAAACTAACGACGAACACACTCGGGCTCCTAAATAGTACAAAAATCAATCGATAAAGGCACATGAATACTTTGCAAAGTGGCACAAAGATGATCCAAAACGTCGATATTTTAACCAACCAGTTCACACTTTCGCCCACGTCACGCGCCAAATTGTCGACTCTTACCAGTATAGAATCCGAATATCTGATCAACTAAATTGGTGGATATACGCCGAAAGCTGTCGCTGTAACGCAGCAAGGAGTAAGTGCAATGAGCTCAACAACACAGAACATACGCCCTAAAACAGAAAATACATCCTTAATCGACTTACCAAGCTTCGATGAGATGATGCATCTGGCTGAAACCAATCCGGCGCAACTTGAAGCACTCCGACAACAAGTATGCGAACAGGTAATTGACTCCGTAAACCCTCGTATCAAGGGGCGCCTGCAAGGCCTGCAGTTCAAGATCAACTCAGAGCTTCAACTCAGCAAAAGCCCGCTTGCTGGGTGCCTAAAGCTATCCTCAATGATGAATGAATCCCTTTCTGAGCTGCATGATGCACTGACCAATCCAGAGGAATTTGTACGCAAAAGAGAGCAACAAAAAGCAGCCGTTATCCCCTTGTTTAAATAAGCGACATATACAGGACAAAGCCTATCAATAGGCCGAGCCCCGTGTTTTAATTGTGCGAGAAAAAATAAAGAAAGCACACGCTTATGCGGCCAATCGCCCCTGAACACTATTACCGAAATTTCTTGCATCCAAAGTTCTGGGGAGCCTGGTTATTGCTCGGTACGCTTTGGTTTATTTCTCTACTCCCCTACCGCACCAAGCTTCGCCTGGGACGTCGACTAGGCCTAATTTTATATGGCATGCGCGGTAGCCGTTATAAAACCGCGCGCGGCAATATACGCGCGTGCTTTCCCGAGCTGAGTCCGCACGAGCAAGAGGAGATGATCAGAAAATCTTTCATCTCCAATGCCGTGGGGTACATGGAGAGCACTATTGCATGGTGGGGCAACTTTGAGGTGTTCTTCGATCGCATTGAAGTGCACGGCAAAGAATATTTAGACGAAGCGTTCGCTCGCGGTAAGGGCGTTTTGTTGCTGGGCGGCCATTTTAGTATTATGGATTTCGCCGGACCGCTTGTTAACAACACCACCACGTTCAACTATATGTACCGGCCACAGAACAATAAACTGCTTAATGCGTTTATCGAACGTGCACGGCGCCGCTACACCAACGTTGGCTTTACTAAACGACAACTCCGTGACATGAATAAGTTTATCGCTGATGGCAATTTAGTTTGGTACGCGCCTGACCAAGACGTCGGATTAAAACAGGGCGTCTTTGCACCGCTGTTTGGTGTGCCAGCCGCAAGCCTTACCACACCTGCTTGGATCGCCCGCGAAACAGGCGCAACCGTACTGCACTTATCACAGTTTAGAGAATCAGAGGGGGTTTACAGCTTATACTTCTCCCCTATCATCGAAGATTTTCCTACCGGCAACGATGTTGAAAATGCAACACGCATAAATCAAGAACTCGAAAAAGCCATAAACATACATCCCGAACAATATTTATGGCTCCATCGCCGCTTTAAGACTCGCCCCCAAGGTGAGCCAAGCCTTTACGATTAATTGTAATTATGTACAACCAACTCCCCCCTTTTTCATGGAATCCATTTAATACTAAAATCGGTTTAGCACTGGGGGGCGGCGCGGCTAAGGGCGTTGCGCATATCGGTGTTATTCGCGCCATTGAAGAAGAAAATGTAGCCATATCATGTGTTTCAGGAACCAGCATTGGGGCACTGGTTGCCGCCTACTATGCCTTTGGCAAAAACAGTGCTGATCTGCATAAAATTGCAGAAGAGCTTACCTTCAAAAAACTTAGTTCGTTTAACTGGAACCCAATGAGTGGTTTTTTTACGACGGAAGCGCTCCGTGAAATGCTGCTCCGAGACCTTGGCGACGTTAAAATTGAAGACGCAGAAACGCCTTTAGCCATCTGCGCTGCGGATATTGATACGGGAGAGCAAGTAATTTTTGAAGAAGGTAATCTTGCTGATGCGATTTGTGCATCCGTTGCCGTACCTGGACTATTTGCACCTGCCGACGTGCAGGGTCGTAAGTTGGTTGACGGGGGCATTGTCGAAAATGTACCCATTTCGCTACTCAAAAGTCTTGGTGCAGGCATCACTATTGGGGTCGACCTAAATGGTGTGACAAGCTATCAAAGCCCAAAGAATGCGCTCGAAGTGTTCGGTAATGCTATCGATATTTGCATCAACAGAAAAACACGAGACCAATTAAAGCAAGCCGACTTAGCCATCTCACTCGACCTATCCAAGTATAATCGCACGGATAATAGAGAACAGACAGAAAACTTAATCAATGACGGTTACTACCCCGCAAAACAGCTGATACGACAAGCGGTCTTTTACAAACGAGCAAACCTAATTCGCTATCTGCTAAAAGTTATTCGCGAGCTATTACCAGTTAAAATGCCACACGTCATTTCGCGATTTTTCGAAACCAAAACGCACAAAGTTAAGCTGAAATAAATTTTTTAAGACATCTAATTATGCGCGCGAACGCGATCGAAAGCGCAATAATAAAAATAGGGAGCAACAAACTGTAATGAAAATTTTTAAAATATCGGCACTCATGCTGATTGGCCTTGCACTCATTATTAGTGTCGCTAAATGGGATAACATTGAAAGGCTGTATCATGTCATTACGCTATTTGACGAAGATGTAATCGTAGAAAACTTTTCGCGCATCAAAACACTCGTTCCTACGAGCGAAGTGAAGCCCTCCACTGAAGCGTCCTCGTTTGATACCGGATATCAAGCGCTACCTGCTACGTTTACTTACAAGGAAGAAAAAGACGTTTCGGAATTTCTCGATCGAACGAGCACCACAGCGTTACTCGTACTTCGGGGCAATACCATAACCTATGAAAACTACTTTCAGGAAACGAAAGCTGAGGATCATCGGATCTCATGGTCTGTCGCTAAGTCTTTCATCTCTGCGATGTTCGGTATTGCCGTAGATGAGGGAGCAATAAAAAGTATTGAGGACACGGTCACCGACTATGTGCCCCAGCTAGTAGGCACCGGATACGAGGGTGTGAGAATAAAAGATGTGTTGCAGATGTCGAGCGGCGTAAAATTTAACGAAGATTATTTCGATTTTTACTCTGATATAAACCGTTTTGGAAGAACGTTTGCACTAGGCGGCTCTTTTGACGAATTTGCCGCAAGCCTAGAGCGCGAGAGAGAACCCGGCACATACTTGCATTACGTTAGCATCGATACACATGTTTTAGGCATGGTGCTGCGTGCAGCAACTGGTCGCACGATCGTCGACTACTTTAATGAAAAGATATGGTCAAGAATTGAGCCGGAATCGAGTGTCTATTTCATTGTTGATGGTAACAATGAACCCATGGTGCTGGGTGGTATGAATCTGCGTACGCGAGATTTCGCTCGTTTCGGCCAACTCTATGCAAATATGGGCAACTGGAGGGGCAATCAAATCGTACCAAAACAATGGATACATGACTCTACAACGCCAGACGCTCCGCATCTTGTTCCTGGCAAGCGAGATAATTCAGACCGAGATCTAGGATACGGATTTCAATGGTGGCTCCCAGAAGGTGCCGATCAGGAGTTCATGGCAATGGGCATATACGGACAGTTCATTTACGTAAATCAAAAAGCGGGGGTCGTTATCGTTAAAAATTCTGCGCATCTCGAATTTGCAGAAAATAATTATGAGGTCGCCTCTGAATCGGCTGCCTTTTTTAGAGCGATCGTCGATTCACTCGTAGGGGCCGATTAAACGACTCATATAACGATTAGCCTGGCCTTTTCCAAATACCTTGGACCAACAACGCTAGGCTAATAAAAATTTCAACAGAATATAAAAAAGCCCCGTTTACATATGTAAACGGGGCTTTTTTGTGCAAGTTTAACGGTCTATTTAAGCGTCTTTCTTCGCTTTCTCTGCCGCGATTACTTCTTCTGCCACATTCATCGGGCACGGTGCGTAATGCGAGAACTCCATAGAGAACTGACCACGACCAGAAGTCATTGTACGTAGATGACCGATATACCCAAACATTTCTGAAAGTGGAACATCTGACTTCACACGCACACCTGTGTTACCTGCTTCTTGGTCTTTGATCATGCCACGGCGACGGTTCAAATCACCAATAACATCACCAACATGATCGTCTGGCGTGTACACATCAACCTTCATAACAGGCTCAAGAAGTTGAGGGCCCGCCTTAGGCATTGATTGGCGGAATGCACCTTTCGCTGCAATTTCAAACGCTACCGCAGAGGAATCAACTGCGTGAAAAGCCCCGTCATAGAGTTCAATTTCAACATCAAGAACCGGGAATCCTGCAAGAGGTCCGGTTTCCATCATACTTTTGAAACCTTTCTCAATAGCCGGGAAGAATTCTTTCGGAACGTTACCGCCCACAACCGATGAGGTAAAAGCCAACCCGGTGTTTTGCTCACCAGGTTTAATACGGTAGTCGATCTTACCAAACTGACCCGAACCACCAGACTGCTTCTTATGCGTGTAAGAGTCTTCAATCGCTTGCGTAATAGTTTCACGGTAAGCAACCTGTGGTTGACCCACTTCTAACTCGACGCCAAAGGTACGCTTTAAGATATCTACTTTAATATCCAAATGAAGTTCACCCATTCCTTTAAGAATGGTTTCGCCTGAGTCTTCATCAGTTTCAACAATGAAGGTAGGATCTTCGGCGACCATCTTACCAATCGCCACGCCCATTTTTTCGGTTGAACCCTTGTCTTTTGGTTTTACCGCAATCGAAATAACTGGATCAGGGAAGACCATCGCCTCAAGTGTACATTCGTTCTTAGGGTCGCAAAGTGTATGGCCTGTTTGTACATTCTTCATGCCAACGACAGCAATGATATCGCCCGCTTGCGCCGAATCCAGCTCAATACGCTCATCTGCTTCCATCTCACACATGCGACCGATACGCTCAGTCTTGCCTGTAAAGGAATTAAGAATCGTATCGCCTTTCTTCAATACACCCGAATATACGCGGATAAAAGTTAACGCACCGAACCGGTCATCCATTATCTTAAACGCCAAGGCACGGAACGGCTCATCAATCGCCACAGTTGCCACTTGGCCCGTTGGATCACCACGCTCATCCGTCAAAGGCTGAGCCGGCACTTCGGTCGGCGATGGAAGGTAATCGACTACTGCATCAAGCACAAGCTGAATACCTTTGTTCTTAAACGCCGAACCACAATAGGTTGGGAAGAACGCTAATTCGTTAGTGCCTTTTCGAATACACGCTTTGATTTGCTCTTCGGTTGGCGCTTCACCTTCCATATAAGCCATCATGATGTCATCGTCCATTTCTACAGCAGTTTCGACCATCTGCTCGTAGTACATGTCGACATCATCAACCATGTCAGCTGGTACATCTTCAACTTTAAAGTTTTCTGGCAAGCCAGAATCATCCCAGATGTAGGCTTTTTTCGACATAATATCGACAACGCCTGTGAAGGTGTCTTCGCGACCAATCGGAAGCGTCATGACAAGCGGCTTCGCACCAAGTACGTTTTCAACTTGATCTACGACCTTTAAAAAGTCTGCACCAACACGGTCAAGCTTGTTTACGAAGATTAAACGCGCAACGCCTGACTCATCAGCATAACGCCAGTTAGTCTCTGATTGCGGCTCAACACCTCCTGAACCACAGAATACGCCGATACCACCATCAAGCACTTTCAGAGAACGGTATACTTCGACAGTGAAGTCAACGTGTCCTGGTGTGTCGATGATGTTCATTCGATAATCTTTCCAGAAGGCAGTGATTGCTGCTGACTGAATAGTAATACCGCGCTCTGCTTCTTGATCCATGAAGTCAGTCGTTGACTCACCGTCATGTACTTCACCGGTTTTATGAATTTTACCAGTGAGTTTTAGAATACGTTCTGTCGTGGTAGTTTTCCCCGCATCTACGTGCGCGAAAATACCAATATTTCTGTATTTACTTAAATCAGACATTGTTTTACTCGATAAACAAGGGGAAAAAAATCGCGCGAAGTATACAGCATTTCGCCAGAAATTAAGAATTAAATTCGTAAAATTTGGCAACTTACACATTTGGCTTGAAAACAAGCCGCTTCATCCCGATATATAATGGATTAGTTATGACGGAAAAACTTATGAACGAGACTAAAACTGCCTGGGTCGCCGGCGCAAATGGTCTAGTTGGGCAATCACTATTGCGACAACTCGATAAACACCCGAACTATGATTCAATCGTTGCGTTTGTGCGCCAAGCACCAAAGCAGAAACCCTTTAAAAAGGTACGTTATTTCGTCTGTGACTGGCATGCCCTACTTAATTCACCTGATATATTCACCCCGCCGACCAACACAGTTGATGATTTATTTTGCGCGCTTGGCTCTACCAAGAAGAAAACACCTATTAAAAGCGACTACTATCGCATCGATGTCGAAATGCCTATTGCTTTTGGTAAGTTGGGAAAGTCACATGGCGCGCGATACTATGGCGTCGTATCCGCCCATGGCGCTAAAAGCGGAGCATTTTCAAGCTACCTTAAAATGAAAGGCGTAATGGAAGCGGGCGTTCAAGCGCTTGAAATCGACAATGTAACGATGGCTCAACCCAGCTTATTACTCGGAGACCGGGGCGAATTTCGTCTGGGTGAAAAAGCAGGTGAGGCTTTTCTCAAATTATTACCAGGCAATCTGAGGGCAATTTGGGATCATGATGTGGCGGCAGCGCTAATAAATGCTGCGGCAACATACCGAGGCTACCAAACGCTTCGATCCGCTAGAATGCAAGGGAGCTTTTAATCAATTTTGAGACAGGTACGCCTAACACTTGCCTATGAAGGCTTTGTAAAATTGCTGCGCGGCGCGACCGCTTCGTCCGCCTTTACTTGTTGCAAAACGAATCGCTTCACTGTGTAAGGCTTGTCTATCTTTCACATTCGAAAACAGCTGATCGACAATATCTAAATATTGATCCTGATTAATCGCATAGAAAGATAACCAAAGGCCGAAACGGTCCGACAAAGATACTTTTTCTTCAATCGCTTCGGCGTGATGAATTTCTGTCCCGACTACTTTGGAGCCTGCGTTGTCACTCATATACTCAGGCATTAAATGCCGTCGATTAGAGGTCGCATAGATAAGAATATTTTCTGGCGGCAACTCAATCGAACCTTCAAGAATACTTTTCAGCGCTTTATAGGTGCCATCGCCGTCTTCAAAACTCAAGTCATCACAGAACACGATAAAATGATAAGGCTGCTCTCGGAGCTCATCGACAATTTCTGGTAAATCAATCAAATCCTCTTTATCGATTTGCACAACTCTCAAACCTTGCTCGGCATAGGTATTAAGCAAGGCTTTCACCAGGCTCGATTTACCTGTACCCCGCGCGCCCCAAAGCAGGGTGTTATTCGCAGGCTCACCACGAATAAATCGTTCCGTATTCTCAACCACTTGCGTTTTTTGACGTTCCACCCCAAGCAAGTTTTCGAGACCAATCGAATCTAAACGTTTAACGGGACGCAATGTTTGTCGGCGCGAGCGCCAAATCGCTGCGAGCGTCTCAGACCAATCGATGTCTACCTGCATAATTAGGCTCAAGCTCTATCCTCGCCCCATTTCTTCAGCAAGGTTTGATCTAAACCAAGCTGCGACAAAATACGCGCTACCAGAAAGTCGACTAGATCATCAATCGTAGTCGGCTGATGATAGAATCCCGGCGATGCCGGAATGATCACTGCCCCCATCCGAGATAGTTTCAGCATATGTTCCAAATGAATGTCTGAATACGGTGCTTCGCGAGGTACCAGTACTAATTGTCGTCGCTCCTTTAAAGCCACATCGGCTGCACGTTCAATCAAATTATTGCTGGCACCGGCCGCAATGGCTGACAGAGAACCAGTGCTGCAGGGGCATACAACCATTTTACTCGGCGCGCCAGATCCAGATGCAACGGGCGCCATCCAGTCCTCTTTACCAAAAACTTTGATTTGCTGCGGCTCAGCATTGAAGTGCTCGGAAAGATACACCTCCAGCTGCGCCGCTTGTCCGGGCCATTTATAAGAGGTTTCAGTCGCGATCACCATATGCGCAGCCTTCGAAACCATTACATAAACTTGATGACCCTGATTCAACAACACATCTAATAGTCGGATCGCATACTGCACACCCGATGCACCTGTAATAGCGAGGGTAATCGTCTCTTTAAATTTACTCATTGTGTTTAATCATGTTGGAAAGTGATTCGCGCATACCGGCGAAAGAGCCATTGCTCATCATTAAAATATGCACCTTTAAACCCCTATGTTGCACTAAAAAATCACTCACGGCCTGCTGTATCGCTTCTCTGGAATCCAGCGCGGTTTGCTTCGGCTCACTCGCAAGCATTGGGGTTAACCAAGCTAACTCTCTCGTTGGCGAAAAATCAGCCCAAATCACTTGGTCTGCATTACCTGCGCTCGGCGCTAAGCTTGCTTTGTGGATGCCTGAACGCATGGTATTGGAGCGCGGTTCTATTAACGCCAGAATAGGTGCATCCCCAACATGCGCTCGCAAACCCTTAAGTGTGGTCTCGATAGCACTTGGATGGTGAGCAAAATCATCATATAAAGTGGCCATTTGCGTATCAATTAAACACTCCATCCTCCGTTTTATCCCACCAAAACGCGCCAATGCATAAGCAGATTGCGCCAGTGATACACCGGCATGACGTGCCGCTAACACAGCCGCTAACGCATTGGCCACGTTATGCTCACCGGTCATATGCCAGGCGATGTTTTCATTCTCACCATCAACATGCAAAGAAAATCGCCGACCATCGTCAGACAACAAGGCATATCGATTTTCTGCCGAACTGCCCTTACCAAAAGCTTGCGATTCAGACCACAACCCCATGCTTAATACTTCGTCAATGGCAGGTGTTGCAGCTTGATAAATTACTTGCCCTATGCGCGGCACCGTGCGTGTTACATGGTGAAACTGTGTTTGAATTGCCCCCAAATCATCAAAAATATCGGCATGATCAAATTCAAGGTTGTTAATAACCAGAGTTCGGGGGCGGTAATGAACAAACTTCGAACGCTTATCAAAAAAAGCACTGTCGTATTCATCTGCCTCAATCACAAAAAATGGCGTATCGCCCAAACGCGCTGACAAGTCAAAGTCATTGGGCACACCACCAATCAGAAATCCTGGTGACATGCCGGCACACTCCAGTATCCAGGCTAACATGGTAGTCGTCGTTGTTTTACCATGCGTACCCGATACGGCTAACACCCATTTACCAGGCAAAATATGCTCAGCTAAAAATTGCGGCCCAGAGGTATAACGTAACCCTTTGTCCAAAATTTCTTCGAGTAATGGATTACCTCGACTGATCGCGTTGCCGATCACAAATAGGTCGGGTGCAAGCTTAAGCTGATCTTTATCAAACCCTTGAATAAGGTCTATTCCAAGGGTTTCGAGCTGGGTACTCATCGGCGGATACACACTTTCATCACACCCGGTTACACGCAAGCCTTGTTCTTTAGCTAGCGCAGCAAGCGAACCCATGAACGTGCCACAAATACCAAGAATATGAATATGTGTTGTCATCATAAATGCTACAGGGTGCCCTTCGCGTCTACTTCAATAGCATGATCCATCTGCGACAACAAAGCTTCGCGGGCCTTTAACTTGGTACCAACATATGCCTTCATATTTAAACCTTTACAAGCATCGGCTCTTATCATCGCCGAATCGATCACGGCATCCGCTGGCAATAGCTCATCTAGAAAGCCCGCTTTTACTGCGCCTTTCGGATCAAACATTTCAGCTAGATATAACGAACGATTGACGTAGCTATCAGTTAAACCGTGCTTGGCCATCGCTATACCTGCGTAGTGCATCGTGATGCCTATCGCTACTTCGTTCAGACCAATTTTAAAGGCACCCTCGGCACCCAAACGATAGTCACTGCAAAGTAAAATAAAAGCACCTTTGGCAACAGCATGGCCCGTGCAAGCTGAGATTACGGGGGTAGGAAACGCTAATAAACGACGCGTTAATTTGGAACCTTCCGTCACTAATGCAATGGCATTGGCTGGCCCCGACTGCATAACTTTTAAGTCAAAACCACCGGAAAACATACCTGGTTGGCCTGTGATAACCACAGGCACTTTAGCCGACTCAACTTCGTCAAGGGCCGCTTGAAATTGATTGATCATGTCGTGCGAAAAAGCATTCACTTTGCCGTTACTTAGCGTTAACTTAGCGGTACCCTCGGCGATATCTAACTTTATTAAATCACTCATTTTTTGTTCTCTTTGTAATAAATCCTTCGTCTTAATCTAGTGCAAGAAAATTTTCACGGTAGTAGATAAGCTCTTCAATCGACTCGCGAATATCATCTAACGCTAAATGCGTACCCTTTTTCGTCACGCCCTCCAAAACTTCTGGTTTCCAGCGCCTTGCAAGTTCCTTTAAAGTACTCACATCGAGCGTGCGATAATGAAAATAATTTTCCAACTCCGGCATGAACTTGACCAAAAAACGTCTATCTTGACCCACGCTATTGCCACAAATTGGCGATACGCCTTGGTCCACATAGTTTTTCAAAAACGCAATTGTCTCAAGCTCCGCCTCTCTCTCACTGTAGGTGCTTTCTCTAACTCGCTGAGTTAACCCTGAGTTACCGTGCGTACGCGTACACCAATCGTCCATTGCTTCGAGCTGCTCATCGCTCTGATGGACCGCGATAACTGGTCCTTCAGCTAGCGTATTAAGGTTAGCATCTGTCACAATCGTCGCGATCTCGATAATACGTTCTTTATCAGGATCAAGACCTGTCATTTCGAGGTCAATCCAGATTAAGTTATCCTTTTGCTTCATTTCTTTAACCTAATAGTGAGAGGAGTGAAAGGAAACTAAGATAAGGTCTTAACCTTTTTGACACAACCGTCCAACATAATTTACTGATAGAATGTCCGCATTCTTCGGTAAACTGAGCACGAATGAGCAAACGTAAACTAAATCGTCGCCAGCAATGGCGCATTGAAAAAATTCAAGCTGAAAAAGCGGCCCGCGTAAAAAAGAAAACGCAAAAAGCGGATAGTGAGCTGCTCGGCGGCGAATTGGGTCCGGAACAAGAAGGTTTAATCATTGCACATTTTGGGCAGAGCCTTGAGGTGGAAGCCATAAATAAAGCGCCTGATGAAGAAAACTACCGTTGTTTTGCTCGCGCTAATATTGATGCATTGGTCACCGGTGATCGCGTGGTCTGGCGCGCCGGCAAGGATCAAACTGGAATAATCGAGACACGCTTGACGCGCGACAGCTTATTGCAACGCCCCGATAACTATGGACAACTCAAACCGGTCGCAGCCAATATTGATCGTATTTTAGTCGTTGTCGCCACGGAACCTAAGCCATTTGCCAACCTAATTGATCGCTATTTAGTCGCCGCTGAAACGCTCGAAATTAAGCCGGCGATTCTATTTAACAAAAGCGATCTTATTAACGAAGAAAATAGAACATTCATCGAGTCACTGCGCTGCACATATGAAAACCTTGGCTATGAGGTTTTACTCACGTCTGCTATGGACCTGGCGCAATGCGAATCGGAATTAACCGATTGGCTCCAAAATCATACCAGCGTGTTTGTCGGGCAATCTGGTGTGGGTAAATCTTCACTTATTCGAAGTATTTTGGATGATGATACGATTCGCGTTGGTGCGTTGTCTCAAAACACACGCAAAGGCACACACACCACAACAACCGCAAAGTTATTTCACTTACCTGGTGGTGGGCGACTAGTTGATTCACCGGGTATTCGAGAGTTTGGCCTGTGGCATATAAACGAGAATGAACTTCTGGCCGGCTTTATCGAGTTTCGTCCCTATATTGGCTACTGTAAATTTCGCGACTGTAAACATGAACAAGAACCAGGATGCGCAATAAAAGCGGCGTTTGAAGCCGGTGAAATATCTGAATCACGCATGCACAGCTACCAGCACATCCTCGCAACGTTAGACGATGTTGAAACGCATTAACATAGATTTTCAATCTGTCATTTCTCAGTTTACGGATAGACAGCTATAGTGAAGGCTTATCCTTTATTTACTGTGACAGATGACGGACACAACGGGCCCAAAACAAGCCGAGCAATGGAGTGACTTTTTACTCGATAAAAGTGTGCCTGCAGAGTTTGGCACGAGCACTCTAAGCCTTGAAAAAATCGAAACAGAAAAACCCTCATACCCAGAACTTTGCCATGATTTAAAAGCCAACCCCGTCATTTGTTTCTCACTCCTGACTATTGCAAATTCAACACAACGCAAGCCAGAAGCGCGGAGTAAAACGCTTGAGCATGCCTTAAGTATGCTAGGCATTAATCAGACGCAACGCATTTTGGAACAATATCCAAAAGCGGAGGCTGGCGCTGAATTTCAAAAATTTTATGCGTTACTCAATGACAGCCTAAACTGTGCGCAACTCGCAATGGATTTGGCCTCTACTGCGAAGGTGCAAAATAATGTTATTCAAGATGTCTTCTGGGGTACGCTGATAAGTTTTGCACCAAATTGGTATTTACAACGTTTCGCGCCCCAGATGATGCAGCAAAATGATACGCTATCTCGCCCCAATTCGGAGGATGCCCAGCAATCCATATTTGGGGATACTCTAAGCAATATCTGCCTCAGTTTTCTTAACAAAGCCGATGCGCCCATACTTGCCTGCGAGGCACACGAGAAACCAGATTATATCAGCCCAAATCGTTGGGCAGTTTTATCAACGCTGGCGAAATATCAAGATAGGCTGAAAAATCTCAAGACAGAAGCTGAACCTAATTTTACGAAAATAAATCAGCTAGAAAAGCAGCTTTATAGAATAAATAAAAAAAGTCATGCGCCAGAATTTAAGATCCTTCGGCAACGGCCTTTATTCTGGTTAAAATTAGCAACACTTGTGATGCATTATGAATGTATTGGTAAGCCAACCGGCCTGCTTAGAGCAAGAAGGATTATTGCAGGCTGCCTAGACATTTCCTTACAAGATGCCGCAAATATCATCAGCCAGAGTTACTTAAAAATTTCAAATCGCTATCGGTTTCCTTTCACGTCTGCATCAGCCACTCGACTCTTAATGATTGGTGAGCAGAAAGACTCCGATAAAAAAACATCGTCGAATCCAAATAACGCAAAAGATATGGTTGCGGGCGAAGCCGAATCATATATTCCGAGCAACGTATATTTCGAAATAATGAGACGTTTCAAGGAGCGTAGCAATAGCTACGAAGACCTGCATGGCATGATGAACGATGCCCTAAGGGGCGTGGTTGATGGCATGCAGCTCGCACGTGGCTGTATTGCGCTTTATAACCGGGATCAAACGCGCTTAAAAACATACTATTTTTTAGCCAAAGAACCTAAAGACACCCTACAAGAATTCGATACACTGGTGGTAAATTCAACGATATTCGGGCTGATGAAAGAAAAATCCTCAAGTCTTTGGGTTAAGCCAAGCAGTCCAGAAAATGTTACGAAACTCATTCCGATGAATTTCAAACAGGCGACACAAAGCGATAGCGGCTTTTATATGTCCTTATTTGTGAGGGGGAAAGCGATTGGTATTTTTTATTGCGATGATGGAAAAGACGGTGTCTTATCAGAGGCGCACTACAAGTATTTCAAATTCCTGTCCAAGACGCTTGCGAAGGGGCTTGCATTCCAGGCCACTCAAAAGAAATAACATATTTAGCGGTCCGCTGCATAAAATCATCAGCGCGCTAGCGTGAGGCAACCATAGAGTCCTATTTAGCCTTCTGCTATTATGCGGCGAAATCCTAAAACTTAACCATACCCCTAAATTATGCTGCCACTGGTTTTAGACATAGAACAGCTGCAAACATTGCTCGCACAAAATAGTCCCGATCTACAACTGATTGATTTATGCAAAGCTGAGCGATTTTCAAAAGCGCATATTCCGGGTGCTATTCTCGTCACACCCGGAGAGACACAATGCAGCGAAAATTATCCAGGCTTGGCACCCGAAGCCGCAAAACTGGCAGCCCTCGTCGAAAAAATTGGGCTTAATCCCGCATTGCATCTGATTGTTTATGATGATGAAGGCGGCGGTTGGGCAGGTCGCTTCATTTGGTTACTAGATGAAATTGGCCACCGTAACTATAGCTATCTTAACGGGGGCTTCACCGCTTGGCAGGCAGCTGGATATGAAACTGAATCAGGTCCAACCAATACACGCAGTATTGCAGCGGGTGATTACGCAACTTCCGGGGAGTACACGATTACCAAAGACACCCTATTGGATGAACTCGGTAGCTCGCCGCTGTGTGTTTGGGATGCCCGCTCTGCTGCAGAATATGCGGGCGAGAAATCACCAAGCAAACGTATGGGACATATTCCTGGTGCCGTTAATTTCGACTGGCTTGACGCCATGGACAGAAAAAACCATTTAAAACTAAGGGACCTTGGTGCTTTGCGTGCGGAACTTGCCAAACTTGGCATTACCGGCGACAAAGCGATAGTCGCGCATTGCCAATCCCATCATCGCTCGGGTTTAGCTTATTTAATTGCTAAAATTCTAGGCTTCGAAAATATACGTGCTTATGCGGGTTCTTGGGGCGAGTGGGGTAATGATGCAGAGACGCCAATTGAACTGAGTTAAACGTGACGTTAACTGACGTCTGAACCACCAACAAACATACACGTACGGATTGACCAATTAGCCTGATCTGGACACCGTAATAACTTTCGGGTAACACCATGAATTTCGATAATCTATTTGTTTTTAGCCAATATGTAAGCCCGCAACACTTTATTTCACGCGGTGCCGGCAAGCTCGCTGAGTGCAAAATTCCACCCGTCAAAAACGCCTTCATTAAATGGTTTATTGAACGCTACGACGTAAACATGAGTGAAGCCAAAGAAAGTAATCCTGAGGCCTATCGGCACTTTAACGATTTCTTTACCCGCGAGCTAAAAGAAGGGGCTCGCGAAGTTGATCACAGTGCGAAAGTGTTAGTTTCGCCGGTCGATGGTGCAATCAGCCAATTAGGTACGATTAAACAAAACCAAATTTTTCAAGCCAAAGGTAAAAGTTTCAATGCAGTTGATTTGTTAGGTGGTAAAACCGCTCGCGCGGAGCCGTTTGTCGGTGGAGATTTTGCTACCATTTATTTATCACCAAAAGATTATCATCGAATCCATATGCCGGTGACGGGCACGCTAAAGGAGATGATATATGTACCCGGCCAGTTATTTTCCGTGAACCCAGTTACTGCAGAAAATGTACCCAATCTTTTTGCACGCAATGAGCGCGTCGTTGCAATTTTTGAAACGGCATTTGGTCCAATGGCAATGGTACTAGTGGGCGCAATGATTGTCGCAAGCGTTGAAACCGTTTGGGCCGGTCTCGTTGCGCCAATGCGAAAACAAGTTGTCGATTTTTCTTACGATGCAGAGCAATCAATCACTATTGAAAAAGGTCAAGAAATGGGTCGATTCAAACTTGGTTCCACCGTCGTTTTGCTACTCCCGCCAGGCGTGAGTGAATTTAAAGACGCGTTCAAAGCAGAGAGCCCTATTCGTATGGGCGAAGCCTTCGCTAAATTGGACTAAACGAGGCTAATCCAAACAAGTATTGGCATCAGTGAGCGCTTTCAAAAGCACTACGTGCTGCTTGATCTCTTCTTGTGTGGCAAAAAATAAGGTGTCGCGCCAATGCCGCCACCTACCATAATCTACGCTCAGCGCACTACCCAACGATTCTTCTATCGCATGAATAGGCGGCATTAGCTCATATTGTCGCTTGCTCAAAGCGGCAGCCCAAACTTGCACATCGCCGACAAAGAAATTCAATATGACATTCTCCAGTATTTTTTGGTCATATTGTCGTGGACAAGCGTCGGTGTGCGCCAGAAATAAGCCTAACCGTTCATTCAAGAGACTTAATCTGTTATGCAACAAAAGGTAAGATTTTAACAAGCTACCACCATCGCCTTTTTGTACCTCAAAAAGTGTATTTTCAAGGCCCTGCGTATCCTTATAGCGCCTACCCTGTAGCCAAGCTCGGGAATGATCCGCAAGTGCTTGCCAAGCCTGCGGTACATTGATAGAGGCTTGCTCTGGGTATGCATCAAGATGATACGGGGCCTTCCAAAAGGCGCGCGCCTCAGGACCGCCAAGTAGCGCGCTTACAAGTTTACGCGGCAACTGATTGCGTTTTGTCTCTATCGCTGAGAGCAACTCACTTGCTAACTCATCATCCCCTCCCTCTTCAAGCTGTCGTGAGCAGTCGGGCGCAAGGCGTAAGAACTCAAGTTCATTAATCAGGGTTTGGGACGACTCGGCAAGTCTGCCTAAAATACTGTTTGTTTCACCAATAACGAGCTGAAGTTCGCAGCCGTAAAGACTGAGGAAATCTAACAAGCTTATGCTCGCTGTAGTTGCATCAGCGGGTATCAAGACACTTTCAATTGATGAGAAAGGCTTCCAATTTTTTCCGAGCTTGCCCTCATCACTCTCGGCCAACTCAATATCCAAAACATTAAGCAATCTTTCTTGATAGGTCTCTAAACTGGTTTGTCCATGTTCGTGATCACAGGCAACGAGACATGCCAAAATAGCCAGACTTACTAGCACACGATAACAAGCTTGGTTATGCGCGCTCATGACTAAAACTCAACACATCCTGAATATCATCGGTACCCAGCTTAATCATTAACAAGCGATCCACACCTAAGGCCACGCCGACACAATTAGGCATGCCGTGAGATAAGGCCTGGATCAAGTGTTCATCAATATTTACGTGCGGTAAACCCATTCTGAGGCGTTGTACATTGTCCAATTCGAACCGTTTACGTTGCTCGATTGCATCCGTCAATTCGTCATAGGCATTGGCAATTTCAATTCCCTGAATGTAAAGTTCGGCACGCGCGGCAACCCAGTCGCCCTCTTCATTTTTTTTAAGCTTTGCTAACGATGCCTGACTGGCCGGATAGTCAGTCAAGAAACATGGCGCCTCGAGACCAAGTTTAGGTTCAATGTGCTCGGCTAAAAGTAAGTCAAGACATGCATCTCTATCGAGCTTCTCACCTGAAAAGGAGCAGGATCGCTGAACTAAAGCCCATAAAACCTCATCTGTGCTGCTAAAGGGATTAATCGAGAAGTGTTTTTGAAATACGTGTTTATAAGTAACTATTTTTGCTTTTGGTAGGTCACAGACATGTGAGACGAGCTCAGAAATTTCCTGCATGAGTGCTGCCAGATCATAACTTGGTCGGTACCACTCGAGCATAGTGAATTCGGGATTATGTCGTTGGCCTAACTCGTCAGCCCGAAAGGTTTTACAGAGCTGATAAATAGCGCCACTGCCACTTGCGAGCAATCGTTTCATGGCAAATTCTGGCGACGTCTGCAGGTACTGTGCACCCATACAAGACGTACTATGCACAGTCATACTAGCAAGGTGAGGATCGGTGGCGCCGGCATGGCTGAGAATAGGTGTCTCTACTTCTATAATCCCTCGCGAATCAAAAAAAGCCCGTATCTGCGAATAACACCCAGCTCGGGCTTTCAAAGTAGATTGTGAGCAATTAGGCTGCCACATTCTTGTGTAACTCTCTCTCGCTCAACCTTTTGCTCGGCTAACATACTCGCCTTTACGAGTATCAATACGCAACACTTCCCCTATATTTACAAACAAAGGTACATTTACGATAGCGCCCGTCGAGAGTGTTGCCGGCTTTGTGCCACCTTGTGCGGTGTCGCCCTTCACACCGGGATCCGTTTCAACAACTTCAAGTTCGACAAAATTGGGGGGCGCAATCGATAAGGGTGCACCGTTATAGAGTGTCACCACATAGACTTCTTGTTCTTTTAACCATTTTAGGGAATCTGCGACAGCCTTTTCGTCTGCGCCATGCTGCTCAAATGAACCGTCGGTCATCATAAAGTGCCAGAATTCTCCGTCGGTATAGAGATATTCCATATCATGGTCCATGACGTCGGCACCTTCGAGCGACTCCCCAGATTTAAAGGTGCGCTCCCAAACACGACCCGTCCGCAAATTTCGCAGTTTGACGCGGTTGAATGCTTGTCCTTTTCCTGGTTTCACATATTCATTCTCAAGGATCGAGCATGGATCGCCATCAAGCATTACTTTGAGGCCGCCCTTAAATTCGTTGGTTGAAAAATTAGCCATTTAACTCTCGCTTAACTCTGACTTAAATATACCATTACTGGCAAGTTCACTGATTAATCGATTTAAGCTGGTCTGGTGCTTACCGGCCTAAAGGTGTAGATTATGCGGCCTCTAAGTCGGCCCAAAAACTGAAGGCGCTAATGATACCGATTTCGAACATTGCTGTCGAAAAAGAGAGAAATGAAAAAGAAAATTGGCGTACAATTTTGTCGCGAAGCCGCATATCTCGAGAAAGCCTATTCCAGCGCCTTGGCCTGGACAACAACTGTACCTCTGCAAGCGCGGCCGATTGCAGCGAACAAAATGCTGAGTCTCTTTTTCCGCTTGTTGTTCCCGAACCTTATTTGCAAAAAATCCAAGTGGGTAATCTAAACGATCCACTACTTTTGCAGGTTTTACCGCAAACAAAAGAGTTTTTGAACGTCAACGGATTTATCGAGGAACCGTTAGCCGAGCAAGACTTTTCGCCCGTACCCGGTTTAATTCATAAATATAAGAGCCGCGTTCTGTTGATTGCGACGCAAAGCTGCGCCATTCATTGCCGCTATTGCTTTCGTCGTAATTTCCCCTACAGCGACCATCGAAATAGTCAGGAAAGTTGGCAATTGAGTTTAGACTACATCGCTAAACACGAAGAAATTAATGAAGTCATTTTAAGTGGTGGCGACCCCTTAGTAATGAGCGACAAAGCACTAAATCGGCTCATAACTCAGGTTGACGAGATTAAGCATATTCGCCGCATTCGTATACATACGCGCCTGTTGCCTGCCCTCCCACAACGCGTGACCAACGAACTACTAGACATTTTCAAAAACAGACGCTGCCGCTTAATTGTTGTCAGTCATTGTAATCATGCGCAAGAACTCGGAGAAGACGTCGCGAATGCGCTCGCGAGGCTTCACTCACAAGGTATTCAACTTTTAAATCAAAGCGTATTACTAAAGGGCGTAAATGACGACGCACGCGCACTCGCAACGCTTAGCGAATCGTTATGGGAACTTAATGTTCAGCCCTATTATCTCCACTTACTTGATAAAGTAAGCGGCGCTGCACATTTCGATATCGGTGAACAAGAAGCCCATAAAATTTATAAATGCCTTCTTGCCCTGTTACCCGGCTTTTTAGTGCCAAAATTAGTACTCGAATCACCAGGTGAACGCAGCAAAACGCCTGTTTCCCTCTGAAAGTAATGATGAATCAAGCTTCGATTGAGAATGCCCACTGATTCCTTAGTAAATACAAGACTTTAACACTAAAAATCGGGACAGATTTAAAATCCCTGCTATGCTGATTAGGTAAACCGAAATTAGCCGCGACAGCGCCCTGCGCCGCGCCGTGGCATACACTTATAGTTATACATTTTGATCGCTGGAACACCGGATGCTTGGCCCAGAACTAGAACTAAACATTGCCATTCCTGAACAAACATTGGATTCGTTAACGTTTGCGGAAAATACGCCTGAGGCGATTGCAAAGTGGAAAAACCAATTACCTATGGCAAATATTGGCGAAACGGCTCGTCAACTGTATATGGCAATTCGCGAATTGAATATCTTGTCAATGTCGCCTGCCGAACGTTTTCAGGCCCTCGAGTCACTCCGCCAAGCCATCCATTTTGTCTGCGGTGAATTGTCTAAGCATTTTTTAAATCGTTCGATCACGCCACAAGAACGCCAACGTAAGATCATTAACTTAGTCCAAACGCTGCGCTTTCAGCTTGCAATGGGCTATAAAATAGTTTTGATGACGTCCATCCCTCGCATGGGCAATGAACTGATTCGAAAGAATTTTGGTGCGGCCTCTCACCGAGTGATTACCGAATATGGGTCACTATTATTGCTATGTGATCAACTATATATGCATGCACCGAAAACTATTTGGCAAGAGATGCATGAAGTGTATCGATTTTGCGAAACATTGGGCTTGTTGCGTCAAGCGGTCAAAGACGAGCACTTCGAACTCGCGCAAGAAACGCGCATTGATCAAGCATATCGTCGAAACCTTTTGCTGGCGTGCTGTCGACCAAATCAACTGCGTCAAACAGATATAAATACCGCTTATCAAGTTTTCGGCGCTTGGGCCGAGTACACAGAGTTCGGCTCAGGCAATCTCAACAACGCTGTATTTTGCGTAAATTTCCAAGATGACGCCCCCCCGAGGCACAAAAGCCTATCTCATGCAGCGCTCAGCGAACATTATTACGGGTTTGAAACAGCAGAATTAGTGACACGTTTGACTAATTATATCAGCGCAAGTGATGAGGCCTCAGACAAAAATGTACACCTACCGCATGCCGATAAGTTAAGTAATTCACTGCTTAGGCACTTAAGTCACGCGTTTGGCATTTTAACAAAACGTATTTTCAAACGTATGGCGAGTAATGGCCACCTTGAATTGGCTGTCGGAATAAGCTCATGTCACTACCATCATGCGAGCAAAACAAGTTTCCAAAAATTGCTGATCGGCGATCAATTATTTGATGCAGAACAAGAAGATAGCTTCATCTCAGCGGCACAAAAAAAACAAGACACCTGGAGCCAATCGTTCGATGCAGAATCGGTCATGGGTGCGCAATCTTCAACCGATGACACGGCTATTGATTTCGGCAGTGACAAAGACAACAGCGAAGATAAAAAATTCCCGACCTACAAAGTAGGCTTAGTAAACACCAGCCCGGGCGGCTACTGTATTCAGTGGAATGATGAGTTACCCAGCAATGTGCAGGCAGGGGAATTACTTTGCGTTCGAGAAATTCCATCAAAAACGTGGAGTGTTGCCGTGATTCGCTGGATACGTCACTCCAAACAAAAAGGCACACAGCTTGGAATTGAACTATTCGCACCTAATGCTCAATCAGTTGCAGTGCAGCAACTACAACGTACCGGCAGTCACTCAGAATTTATGCGAGGTTTATTGCTACCAGAGATCACTGCTGTCGCGCAACCTGCTACGCTAATAACGCCACGTATGCCCTTCCAAATGGGTAATAAGGTAATGATTCGTCACAACGGCATGGAGAGTAAATGCATGCTAGAAGAGATCATTTCTGAAACGGCCAGTTTCACCCAATTTACAATGAACGGTAGCAATAGCTTCGACTCGAAAAGCCTCAAATACCAAACAAACAAGAAAAATCAGTTCTCTAAGGAAGATGAGTTCGACTCGCTCTGGCAAGACCTTTAACAGCCTCGTTGAATGAAGTAACAAACAATGAAAAAAAATGCGGACTCACTATTTTTATTGATTCTTGACCAGTCAGAAAATACAGCCGAAAAGCTTGTTAGCTTACTGCGCAATGCCGGTATCGCGACGCGCGCTCAGCATGTAGAAAGCGAAGAAGCCGTGCTTGAAGCGCTAAACGGACAAACTTGGGAGCTTCTCATTGTGCGAGAATCCTCTCTAGACTTCGACCTCAGCAGTATTCTCAAACATATAAAACATAAAGATTTGTACACACCACTTGTGTTATTGAGCGAAAAACACGATACAAATCAGCTGGTCGCACACCTCAAAGCAGGGGTACACGACGTCGTAGTTGAAGAAAACGAAAAACATCTGGTTCAAGTAGTTAAGCGCGAACTCTCGCATATTGCAGAGCATCAAAAATTACGCCGTCTAGAACTTGAAGTAAAGGATATTGAACATCGCTGCGAACTGCTACTAGATAGTTCAAAAGACGCCATTGCCTACATTAACGATGGCATGCACATTTATGCAAACAACTCATATTTGCAGCTACTTGGCTATGACGATCTTGATGAAATGATCTGCATACCGGTTTTAGATACGTTAGCAGGCAACTCTGTTGACATGTTCAAAAATCTGATAAAAGAGTTGAACGAAAAAGATATAAAGTCGGGTGTCGCAGACATAAACGTCGCCACGCTCAGAGAAGACGGCACCGAAATTGGCTCCGCTATGAGTTTGTCGCAAGCCAGCTATGATGGTGAGGCATGCCTTCAAGTTATCCTTCGACCAGAAGCCGATAGCGCCCAACTTGAAGAACGCTTAAAAGAAATGAGCCAGGTTGATGTCTTAACTGGCTTGTATAACCGCCATTATTTTATGGACGCATTGCATGGCGCAAAGGAAAAAGCGCAGGCAAATAGTCAGCAATACGCCGCACTATATATCGCCATTGATAATTTTCAATCGATCAAAACAAATCTCGGTATTGCAGATGCTGATATTGCCTTGCATGACTTAGCAGAAATGTTGAAACAAAAACATTCAGACAAAGTTTGCCTAGCTCGCCTGAGTGACGACGTATTTGGTTTAATTTGCAAAACTGAGGAGAAAGATGCGTTAGAAGAGATGGGGCGTGCCATTCTAAAAGACGTGGAAGATAAACTATTCGAGGTTGAAGGTACCACGATACAAATGACATTAAGTATTGGGGCCACGATCATTAATGCTAATGCGCCGACCGTCAAAGATATTCTAGGCCGAGCACAAACCGCTTCAGACGGTATTTATCAAAAAGAATCGACAAAAAACGGCAATGCTTTTGCTCTGTACCAACCAGAAACCGATAATGCGTTGGGTGATCATGATAAGGCAATGGAAATGATCCAGAACGCACTAGCAGACAATCAGTTTAAACTCCTTTTTCAACCTGTAATTAGTCTACGTGGCCAAACCTCTGAGCACTACGAAGCGTTCATTCGCATGATTGATAGTGAGGGCCAAGAGGTAAGCCCCTATGATTTTCTACCTCCCAGTGGCCCAAGCGAGTTAGCAGCTAGAATCGATAAATGGGTTGTGTTGCAAACCATCAAGCACCTAAGCGAGCACCGCTCACAAGGCCATGATACGCAGTTGTTTATTAACTTAACTGCTGAAACGCTGCAAGATAATAGCTTCACTTCGTGGCTAAATGTGGCATTAAAAGCAGCTCGCTTACCCGGCGACTCGTTGATCTTTCAGATTTCGGAGGCACATGCGATCAGTTACCTTAAACATGCAAAAGAATTCGAAAAAGGCTTAGGCACTTTACATTGTAAGTTGTCGGTTAATCAGTTTGGCCGCGCTCTTAATCCATTCAATTTACTTAAACATCTCAGCCCACAATACATTAAGTTAGAGGGTACGTTCACCCAAGAAATGCAAAAAGGGCCTGAGGAAAAAGAAGCCGTAAAAGAGCTCATTTCGACGCTTCAATCAATGAATAAATTGACCATCGTACCACTCGTTGAGAGCGCTTCGTTGTTATCAACCCTATGGCAAGCTGGGGTGAACTATATTCAAGGCTATTACTTGCAAGCACCGGCTAGCGAAATGAATTACGACTTTAGTGAAGACAACTAGTCTCACTCACGCGGTTACATTGATAAGTAGACGTGTATGGCCCGTCATAAAACGCTTTTTTATGCATAAGTTGCGCTAAACTATAACTCGAAAAAATGGCCATTACTCCACAAGCCATACAATTCCGCAGATGACGTTTCATCTGACGTTATTGCGACTCGGGGTACCATGTATTCGGCCAGCTCATAGTATACTTGCCGACTGATTAATGCTTTCAAATTACGGCGCACCAGAACGGTCGGGACAGGGCTACTTTCTGTTCCCTCAAAAGCGATAGGGTGCTCTGCGCCTAACACAAACGTGTCACCGACATTAGTTGATAGGACAACACGCTGCGTCACGCCATCCCCTTCTACATGCATCATCCTGATCACAAATGGGAAGGCGTCTACCGTTATCTTCATCTTTTCAACAGGCGTCACAAGGAAGTAATCGTTCGCCTCTAAAACCAGAATTCTCGCGAACAACTGCACCGTGGCTTCTCGTTCCATACGTTCATTTTGATAAAGCCAATTGCCATTACGAGCGATACGAATATCTACCTCGCCAACGCGCGTCGGCTGCCAAGTTTCAACCGGTGGAATTTCATTCGGTGAGTTCAATAACTCAATTAACTCTTGAGGAATATTTGGTAACTCTTGTTTAGTAATCACAGATCCTCCAATATTTGCATATGCACTTAACGGTTATAAGCCTCGCTCCCACTCTTTACGCAAAAGAGCTTTGTCCGGTTCGTTTATCGCAAAGTCTAATTGTTGTAACAAGCGATCCTTATCTTGCCCAAGCACGCCTTTCAATGGCAAATAATTCGAAGCATGATCGCTTCTGAATTGGCTCTCTGTTAACTCTAGCGCGTCAATGAAAATGCGCAGTTCTCTGAACAACTGGGTTTGCGTCATCGGCATATAATCTTCAAAATCAGCGCGAAAACGCGTTTCGCCTGCCGGAAAACTCACAATTAAAGTAGACACAAAATCTGGCTGAGTGGCGTTAACTGCTCGCGCCGAGTTTCTGGCATGTTGCTCCGAATAGCGCTGACCGCCGAGGCCGTTTAAAATCATCACTGAAGAGCGAATACCGGCCTCGCCAATTTTCTTAACGGCAGAGACCGAGGACTCAAAACTCTCACCTTTATTGACTTTGTTTAGCACAAGATCATCACCTGACTCTAAACCCACGTAAAGAATCCCTAAACCCAACTCAGCAAGTTCTTTTAGCTCTGAAACGGTTTTTTTGGCAATATTTCTCGGCAAGCAGTAGGACGATATACGTTCTAAATGAGGAAAAGCTTCATGTAATTTTTGCATAATGCTTTTTAAACGACGCATGGATAATACCATTGCATCCCCATCAGCAAGAAAAACACGCCTTGTAGCCGGCAGTGCTTTGCCCGCCCTATCGATATCTGCAAAGATTTCTGCATCTTTTCGGGCTCGAAATCTCTTCTGATCTTGCGTGTACATCTCACAAAACGTACATTTATTCCAAGAGCAGCCGTTGGTGACCGGCAGAATTAACGAGTTTGCCTCGCTAGGTGGACGAAATACGGGTTCAATGTAATTTATAGGAAATGCGTGCATAGTCGCGTCTTCATCAAATAATTGCGTATCATAACTATAAGGCAGGCCGGTGCAAGATTTTAATCTAAACGAGGATATTGCTTATCTCAATCATGCCGCGGTCAGTCCGTGGCCAATTAGAACCTGTGAAGCGGTCAAACAGTTTGCCGACGAAAATGCATGCAACGGCGCGACGGATTACCTCAGATGGATGGAAGTAGAAAATACAGTACGAGTGCAATTTGCCCAACTACTTGGGCTCTCACAGACCGATGAAATTGCCCTAGCCAAAAGCACTTCGGAAGCCTTATCTACCATTGCTTATGGCATAAATTGGCAAACCAACGATGAAATACTGATTTGTGCCGGTGAATTCCCATCTAACCGAATCGTATGGGAATCATTAGCCACAAAATCGGTTAAAACAAAACGGGTAACGATCAATGAACATAACGTTGCACAGTCACTTATTGATGCCGCTGGCCCAAACACTCGTTTAATCTCAGTCAGCTCTGTTCAATATGCAAGTGGCTTGAGGTGTGATCTAACTGCACTTTCTACCTTTTGCCAAAAGCAGAATATATTACTGTGTGTCGATGCGATCCAAAGCCTCGGTGCATTCGAGTTTAATCAGCCTGAAATTCAAGCCGATTTCATTGTGGCGGATGGCCATAAATGGCTGATGGCACCAGAAGGTTTAGCATTGCTTTATGTAAAACGTAAGATCATCTCAGAATTGACCTTGCACCAATTCGGCTGGCACATGGTCGAAGCAAAAGGCGATTACGGTAAATCATCATGGTCACCCGCATCGGATGCAACGCGCTTTGAATGCGGCAGCCCCAATATGCTTGGCGCGCATGCACTGAGTGCAAGCTTATCGTTAATATTGGAACGCGGTGTTACGAAGATCAGTGAAGAAATTAACAGTCGCGTCAGCTACCTAATTAATGCACTCGAGACACATTTAGATTGCACCATACTCAGTCCTAAGGCGCCTGAAAAACGAGCTGGAATTGTAACGTTTTCAATTGAAGGCGTAGATTCAGAACCACTCTACAAGGCATTAATGCAAGCAAAGGTAATTTGTGCAAACCGTGGCGGGGGGATTCGTTTCTCGCCGCATTACTATACACCTTATACAAGCCTCGATTTAGCTATCGCGAGATTGAAAGCGATAATCAATAACCATCCATAAGCTTACGCGCTAAACCGGCAAAAATTGGCTGTCAAACGAAGCTAAGCCGACACCGACTAATTCCAGCTGAAGAAGGGTAATTTCAGACGTGATAAAGGGGTGAGATGAGTAACAGTTTCCCTCACATAATAAACTTTGCAATTCACCCAAGAGAGGTTGATGCCCAACTATCAACAAGTCGCTAACGTCGGCATCAAAGGCCGCTTCAATTTTTCGAATGACGCGTTCAGGAGAACTATCCGGACGCAAAAACGATTTTACTTGGACTGATTTATTTAACGTTGCCGCATAAATTCTTGCAGTCTGTTGCGCACGTAAAAGATCACTACACCAGATAGTCTGGATGTCAGATAAACGCTTTGTGTGCTTTTCTACGACAATTTTTGACGACTTTATACCTTGTTCACTGAGGGGTCGGCTTCTATCACTTGGCGCATCATAACTCGCTTCGCCATGTCGCCCTAAAAATAAACGCGGCACTCAAGCCCCCTCATCTGAGGCCAGATCGGCTTGTGGCCAATCGCTGTAAGGAAACGGTTTTTCATCGGACGCATACGAAAGAAAGTCAGCTATTTGCTTTAAATAGATTCCTAAGCTGGCACCAAAACGCTGCACGGAAGGAATCGCGCCGTCACCCAACACGCTGGCAAGGGCTTGTATAATAGCGATAGCTATTAACAATAAATCGATAAAAGAAAATATAAACCCGAACAGAATTAAATATAGAATCCGCACAACATGCTCCCCTTAGATTTCGTCTTTCGGCAAGGTGTATTCAACGTCTGAATTACGTTCTGCTAGCATCAAACTAGATACAACATGCTCAACTTGCGCACCCTCAAACAATACTTTATGCAAACCTTGAACAAGTGGCATGTAAATGTCTTGCTCATCCGCATAGCGTTTCACTTGGGTTAGGGTGTTAACGCCTTCAGCAACCTCACCCAGTGAAGCGACAGCTGCATCCAAGGTTTTCCCAGAACCGAAGGCATGCCCGACCCTATAGTTACGACTTAAAGGCGAACTGCATGTAGCGATGAGATCACCAACACCGGCAAGACCGAGAAAAGTCATCGGGTTAGCACCCTGTGTCTCAGCAAACCGCCCCATTTCCGCTAAAGATCGAGTTAACAGCATCGCCATCGTATTTTCGCCAAGTTGTTTCGCCGCAGAAATACCCGCCATGATCGCATAAATATTTTTTAAAGCCCCGCCCAGCTCAACGCCATAAACATCGGCACTCGCGTAAACGCGGAAATAAACACACCCTAAAGTCTCTTGAACGATTTGACGAAGCTTAGAGCTTTGCGTTGCAATCACTGTTGCAGTGATTTCATGTTTCGCAATTTCTTTTGCTAAGTTAGGGCCGCCCATCACGCCTAGAGTATTATTGGGTAGTTCCGAACGAAGAATATCACTCATTAAGTTAAGCGTACCGGGTTCAATTCCCTTCGTGGTACTAACGAGCATATGATCTTTCGAAATAAAGAGTGCTACGCGCTCAACTACAGAACGAAAAGACTTACTCGGCACGGCAAAGAAAATTAATTCTGCCTCTTCGACTGCCTCTTTTAACTCAGTAAATACCTGAAGGTTCTCATGAAGTTTTAAACCAGGGAGATACTTTTCATTTACGCCTGTTTGACGAATCGTATCGGCAGCCTCTTCGTTACGCATCCATAAATGAACCGGGTAGCCATTTTCTGCAGCAATATTCGCAATAACGGTCCCGAAGCTGCCACCGCCTAGCACAGCGATTCGCTTACTTTGTGTCATCAAAAAGTCTCTGGTTGTTACAAACTCGCGTGTATTGCTAAAGAATCATCGGCCTCCAGAGCCGTAACGAGATCTCTAAACTTTTCGCGATTATTTTCATTTAAGTCCATCAACACTTTGTGTGCATTCAGAACATTGTGACGCATTGTGTCCTCATCGAGAGCCGTGGGCAACAATTCAACGAGGTCATGCTCATCTTTGAGGGGCTCCTCAACAATCAAGAACACCGTATCGAATCCCATTGAGTTAAGAATTCGCGTGATATCAGGATTGGTAGAAATTATCGAAGGCAAAGCCGGAGAACGTTGTTTAGCTTTAACCGCGAGCTTTGCCAGCAAGCCTAAGGTTGTACTATCAATTAAGAGGGTCTCAGTAAGATCTACAACCAAGCTGCAAAAGTTTGGACTTGACGCAATATTCTCAATGGCATTATCGATGGTTGAGCATGAGTTTAAACGCACTTCACCAATAAATTTTAGAACGTACACGCCATTACAGTCTGCTTGCAATACTTTACTACTGGGCATGGCTATCAACTCTCTAATCATCAGGTTTGCATAACGAATTCATTCTATATGCCCTAACTGCTTACATTTTTTCGTAACACCAAAATTAATTGCCAAGCCACCCGCATAGCAGTGACAGTAACGATTAAGTTTTGTTACTTCGACTTACCGTCATCACGGCAATATCGTCGGGTAATTCATCAATATCGTCCATCCCCAGGGAGGACAGCAGGGATTCTATACCTCCAAACGACTCTGAAACAACATTTAACAGTAAATTTTCTTTTTCTACCAAGCTGTCACGCCGAATGATTTCTAATATACCGTCAGAAAAGATGGTAATACGAAAGTCTCGGGGCAACACGCGCTGATACACTTCGAATTCGGGCTCAGGAAACAAGCCAACTGCCACACCTTTGCCTTCTAAATAAGCAGTCTCGTCGCGACTGCTTATTATCGGGAGCGGGAAATGCCCCCCAATCGCATAGCTAAGTTGATTATTTTCTTCTCTCAATAAGCCTGCAAAAATCGTAATATGTTTTCCTAAATCCGAGGCAATTAACTCTTGGTTAACACGCTTTAAAAAGCGTGCAGGACAGGTAATCTCATCACTTGAGCTGCGTTTGAAATTACGCAGCAATCTTACCGTTAAATTCTTTAATAAGACGGTGACAAATGCTGACGATGCGCCATGACCTGAAACGTCGGCAAAATAGAACATACAGCGATGATCATCAATACGAAAATAATCAAGAAAGTCACCACTAAGGTATAGAGACGGTCGAACAATGTGCGCGAAATCATATCCTTGTAACCGCTTATTCTGTTCAGGCAACATTTTAAGTTGCACCTGCAACCCCGCTTTGAGATCTCTGCGCAATTCGTGAATACCCTCTCGCAGCTTTTTATTCCCGACTTCTAATTCAGTGCGTAACCGTTTATTGAGATTGGTCACACGAATTTGTTGGATGGTTCGATCAATCACGTGATCGACGCTGGCAAATTCGAGAACGGGTTTTAGAATGAAGTCGTCAGCGCCTGCCCGCAAACAAGCCACCACATCGCCGGCCGACTCGGTCGATGAAATGACAATAAGCGATGCGCCATCATTATTTGGGCCAACAAACGGAATAGCGGCGATCTCATCATTTTTTACATCCGCAAAAACTAGATCTGGCTTCGTTTCAAAAGCAAGTAAAGTCGCTAATGCAATACTTTCAGCGGTACTGACAAAATAGCCACGTTCAGATAAATAGGCGGCTAGACGCTCTCGGTCCTCAGCATTGCGATCAATAATTAGAATTTGATCAGCGTTTATGGTCATAACGCATGTTACTTGGGGTTATTTAGTCTTGTTTGAGTATAGGCTACAGAAGGGTCGCGTCTAATTAATATGCACAAATCTTTACGCTTTATGTCAATAAATAAACAGGTTAGGCTTGAGGCATTACTTAAACGTGCAAAGCGCATATACCCTTCGCACCTAAAACGGAATTCAATTGTGAATTTAAACGTTGAAGATCTACTGGGCAGCCACGAAAAGCTGATTATGGACCCAGTCCACGGAGGCATTGCCATTTCACGACGTGAAGTAGCGATTATAGATCATGCTTTGTTCCAGCGTTTACGATTCATTTGCCAAAATGACATTTTATCTTTGGTCTTTCCCGGCGCGACCCATTCACGATTTCTGCATAGTATTGGCGCAATGCATGTCGGTGGACGAATGTTCATGGCCATGGTTGAAAACGGTTTAAAACTCGCGGCTAAAACGTTAAATAATCACCAGATAAGAAGCGAGACGCTTGAGGCGATAAGCTACTTTCATCGTATTGTCCGGTGCGCATGTCTGCTGCATGACAGCGGACACAGCAGCTTCTCGCATCAATTTAGTCGCACCGATACCATTCAAAAACTGTTAGGGGAAAAAGACCTATTTAAAGAACTTTGGGCGGGAATTGATGCGCGCTTCGCTTATCCAGAAACACCCTCTTTTTTAGAACATGAGCATTATTCGATTCGCATAGCGCATGAAATATTGGAAGATATTGCGAACAACCATCCTCACATAAATGAGGATGGCATCATTATGAGGGATATCCTTGCTCTGATGGAAACTGCGGATATTGCGCCGAGTCAAAGTTTTGAAACGCATGCGCAAAATTTGTGGCCGATTATGCAGCAAGATCTTGAACGCCGATTGCCTGAGAAGTTCGGTTTTAAGGTGCGTGATATGTTGAGTTTGATCGTTTCGGGCGAACTAGATGCAGACCGTGCGGACTATATGCTGCGCGATGGTTTTCACTCATCTGTGACGATCGGCGGTTTCAATCTCGATCACCTACTGAGTAATTTATCATTCGGGCTTTGCGAACAAACTGGCTGGGTTGGAATGGCCATCGCAGATAAAGGGTTGAGCTCATTAGAGGATTTTGTTTATAGCCGTCATCAAATGTATCGCCAAGTGTATGCACATAAAACCGCACAAGGTTTTGATTGGTTGCTTCGCGCCGCGATTAACGAGGTGATGCTTGATCCGAAAACTGATAAATTTGTAAAAATGAGCTTACGAGACGTACAACAATTCAAAAACTTGAGCGATAACTATTTTTGGGAGGCTTTTCGATGCTATGCCGAGACGCGCACTCACTCTTATTCCAGATGTATTCTCGAGCGCATTAAAATGCCTCATTTAGCCACGCGTGTTAATCTCAGCAAAAACGAAGAAAGTACTTATAGACAGTTTCTTGCGGATGAGCAACATGTCCCCGTAGACACTATTATTGTATCTAGCATTACTGCCCGTTTCACACGGATACGAGATCAATTTTCAGAGATCAAAGTATTGAAGAAAGATTCAAATGGAAACGTCACATATAAATTGATCGCAAAAACGAGTCGATTTTTTGATAAATTCAGCGACGATCGTATTATCCACTTCTATACCGATCCGTGCGCCAAATAATAGTAAGACAAGTACTATGAAAACGAGAGAACGTATCCTTCATACCAGCCTTGCACTATTCAATGAGTTAGGTGAACCAAACGTCACGACTCTACTTATTGCAGACGAACTAGACATTAGCCCGGGGAACCTCTACTACCATTTCAAAAGTAAAATAGAGATTATTGATGAGTTGTTCTCCTGGTATGAACAAGATTTGCTCAGTATTCTCGATGTGCCGGAAGCGGCTATGGACATCGAAGATGAATGGCTATTTCTGCACCTGATCTTTGAAACCGTTGCAAAATACCAATTTGTATACAAAGATTTGGTCAATTTGCTTAGCAAATACGATCATCTCAATCCTAGATTTCAGCGTATTTTAAAAAAGAAACGTCTGTCATGCATGCAAGTCTTGTCGAACGCTCGCGAGTTAGAGCATCTGCGCGCGAGTGATGACGAATTAAGCGCCCTAGGTGAAAATTTAATTGTGACCGCCACCTTTTGGCTTAACTACAGCATTATCGCTAATCAAGAGGATACTGAGAGCGCGCTGATGAAAGGCGTCTATCAAGTCATGTCTCTTGTCGCCCCGTTTATGGAGGCTGAGAGGCGTGACATGCTTAATGCCCTTAAAGAGGCTTATCTTTAGCAAACCATACAAACGTGAACGCCGGATTGAAACTCTCTACTACAAACCTGCCATCGCCTTTTACTTTTCCAGTGCGGCTATACGCGCCTCTAAGGCGGAGATTTGTGCTTCAAGATCACTGATCGTTTTATGAGAGGGAATACCCAAGCGATCGAGCGCAGCAGAGACGCGCTGATCAAACACATTTTCAAGTTTACCAAAAGTAGTCGACGCCTTGCCTCGCACACCCTCAACACGACCCTCAACGGCTTTAAATCGTTTTTCAACCACGCCACGCGTCAGACTCTCTAACTCTTCGCCTTCTTTGACTAGCTTATCGAAAATCTTTCCGGTGTCTTCTTCAGCTTTGTTATAGGCGCCAAGACCTGCTAACCAAATTTGACGGGCAGAATCTTTTATTTTTTCTGATAGCTGGTTTGTGTTTTCAGCGTCTTGCTCTGCACCAACCTCTTCTTTTTTGCTCACAGCTAACTCCTAGCGCTTCATTACATATAACCCGAATTCTAACCGATAAGCGTATCCATATCCCAACTAATTCGGCAAATTTTCTCCACGCAGCCACCAAGAAAATCACCCTTTCACAATAAGTCTTTACAAATATGTCTTTGTTTAAAAAACATTTATTGACTAAACCTATATAGTCGACCTTTAAAATCCAAGAACAGGCCATTCAACAATGGGCATGCTAGGCAAAAAAACGATCGTAGAATTAGCCATTTCATGGCTGACCCGCGAACGCGCGCCTGATGAAACACCGATGAGCGATTTCGAACGCATGCGCTACGAAATCAAACAAGGCGATGTCATATTGGTAGAGGGTCGAAGTCATGTAAGCGATGTCATCAAAACCGTTACGACGAGCCGCTGGTCTCATGCTGCATTCTACATTGGTCGTCTGCACGAAATAGAAGATCCATTTTGTCGTCAACGTGTTAAAGATGCCTTCGACGGTCAGCCTGACGTGCAACTCATTATAGAAAGTGAGTTAGGGCTCGGGACAGTGGTCAGACCTTTATCGAGCTATGACAGAGATCATGTTCGAATCTGTCGCCCTCGTGATCTCACTTTTTCCGACGCGCAAAAGGCTATCAACTACTGCATTGGTCGTTTGGGTAGTAAATATGATATGCGCCAAATCTTCGACTTATTACGTTTTCTTTTCCCGTGGTTAATTTTACCGCGACGCTGGCGCTCTTCACTTTTTACGAGCAGCGCAGGTGATACAACCAAAACCGTTTGCTCGACAATGATCGCCGAGGCATTTGCCTCAATTCAATATCCAATCCTGCCACTACTAAAGCGTAACGAGCGCAGTCAGCTCAAAATATATCGTCGAAACCCAAAACTTTGTACACCAAGTGATTTCGATCACTCGCCCTATTTCGACATCATCAAGTACCCATTTATGAATTTTGCACAATCACAGCCACACTATCGACTACTACCATGGGCACACGACGAATCCATAGCTTCGGAGCAAGGCAGTCAAGAAAATCAACAACCTAAACATCATGCTTAAAGTTGACTATTCTTTGTCATGAATTGATCAAATATAAACCAAATTTTTTATGCCTATTTAAACTTATAATCAGCATTTTATTGTTTGTATTTTATCTTATCTGACTAATACTTAAGGCATCAAAGGCCGCAAGGCTTGCGATGAAATGAAAGACTTTCATGGATACTACTCGCACTTACTGCCGGATGTGTTTCACGACACTTCCGGCTTTTTTTATAGCGCCCTTTTGAATTGGAAGCGCCAAAAATTCCCTCTTTTTTAGCTATTGTCAACTTAAATTCCTGATACACTTAAAGGAAATAAAAGCGCGGAAATAGCGCCAGCAATTGCTATTTTTCACTCAAAAACTATAAGGACTCATTCCCTTTAATGGAGATTAACTTCTCACTCATTAGCCATGGTACGGGTGCCCTGATCTACTTCGCACTGGCAATTTATACCGCCAGCACCTACCTTCGGCGCCTCATTGATCGTGCTATTTTTATGGCGACCACCATGACGGGGCTGTGGTTAATTGGTTTGAGCGCTCAAGATATCGGCTGGGATATTCCATTCGTGCTGCGTTACAACCTCGAATTAATGCGCAATGCTGCATGGTTCGGTGTTCTGTATTCAATTTTAGGCGTCCGGTTTTTACCGGGCAGCCATTTTGGCAAGCAATTAATCTACTTCAGCATTGTCGTCCTGACGACTCTTGCTTGCATGATTGGGGTCACACTCTATGAGGCATTCGCAGGCGTAGACATTGTAAGTGGGCGAGAGCTCTTGGTACTGCAAATCATCATTTCAATTGCCGGGATCGCACTCGTCGAGCAGATCTGGCGGAATGCATCATCCATCAATCGAACCGGCATGAAGTATTTAACGATCGCTATAGCAAGCATTTTTGCTTTCGATTTTGTGATGTATTCAGACGCGTTCTTATTCCAAAGATTACCGCAATCATTCTGGGATACGCGCGGTATGGTCAATGCACTAATCGCCCCATTAATATTGATGTCCATGCTGAATAGTTTAAACCAGCCGCTTGGCATTCTTGTTTCTCGCGCTATGATGTTTCACACCGCCACGCTCACGGTCGCCGGTGTCTACTTACTTTTTATTTCTATCGCTGGCTACTACATCCAATTGGTCGGCGGCACATGGGGCGAAGCACTCCGCACCCTGTTTATTACCGTCGCATTGATCGGCATGGTGATATTAATTAGCTCCCCTACGACCCGCGCGCGCATAACTGTTTTCATTTCGAAGAATTTCTTCGATTATCAATATGACTACAGGGATGAATGGCTTCGCAGCACCAATACATTGCGCTTAAACCAAGAAGAGAAAAGCCTTTATATTCGATCAATACAGGCATTGGGTGCCTTAATTGGTGCACAAACCGGGGCTATTTGGATTATTAATGAAGACGGCGATTACCAACTACAAGGTAAATTAAACGCGTCGGATACGAAGTTTTCAAATATCGATAAACAGTCGGATGTCGTCGCGTATTTTCTCGAACATAACTGGATTATAAACCTTGACGAGTACCTGATTGATCCGAGCAAATATAATTTAATGAAGCTACCAGATGATATCATCCAGCAGAATAATCCTTGGCTAATAGTGCCGTTGAAACTTAATCAAGGTCTCACCGGATTCGTCTACTTAGGGTCACCAATTACCGAACTCGAACTTAACTGGGAAAACTATGATCTTTTAAAGATTGTTGCTCTCCAAGCCTGTAGCTTTATCGAACAATCAGACTCACAAGACAAACTTGCCGAGTCGCGACAATTTGAAGCGGTTAGCCAAACCTCAGCTTTTTTAGTCCATGATATAAAAACTATCATCGCACAACTTTCACTACTCGTAAAAAACGCGGAAAAACACAAAAGCAATCCTGCCTTTGTCGATGACATGCTGCGAACAACTGGCCATACCGTCGAAAAAATGGAACGTTTGTTAAATCAGATTCGCAATCCAGAAAAGACGGATGAATTATCTCGACTAGACATCGATAAAATCTTACGTGAAATGGTCGCCAGTAGGGCCAGCAGTAACCCAGCACCTACCTATTCATCTAGCGGCGAAGGTATTCCCGTGAGTGGTGACGAAACCCAACTATCGAGCGTACTTGCCCATATCACCCAAAATGCTATCGATGCCTGTACCAAAGACGGTGAAGTCACCTTGAATACGAAAGTATCGCGGGACAAAGTCTATATATTCATTCAAGATAACGGGGCGGGCATGTCTGAAGAGTATATCGACAATGAACTGTTCAAACCCTTCAAAAGCACGAAAGGTTTAACCGGAATGGGTATTGGTGCCTACCAAAGCCGTGAGTACCTTCGTAAAATTGGCGGCGGAATTTCAGTCACGAGTGAAGAAGGGGTTGGAAGCTGCTTTACTATTAACATTCCTTTGACCCAGAAAGATGATAATAACCGCCCACCTGTAAACGTAAGTGGCCCACCCACATAAAGGATTTGTTGTGCAAAAGACATTACTAATTGTCGAAGATGATCCTGGTCTACAGAGCCAGATGCGTTGGTGTTTTGAGGATGATTTGGTAGTTCATCAAGCCACTGATCGAGAGTCAGCTATCGATATTCTTCGTCGCCATGAACCCCAAGTCGTCACACTCGATCTTGGCCTTCCCCCCGACCCGGGTGGTGCAAGTGAGGGATTTAAAACACTCGAAGAGATTCTTCGCATTGCCCCACTCACCAAAGTGATTGTAATTACAGGCCGAGAAGAAAAGGCCAACGCCGTGGAAGCAATCGGCCTTGGTGCGAGTGATTTTTTTCAAAAGCCACTCGATGCTGACATTCTGAATTTTATCGTAGAACGCGCATTTCGCTTGTACGCCTTAGAGAAAGAAAATCGTGAGCTCAATGCGCAAGACTTTGGGTCACGCTTGTCTGGTGTTATTGCAAGTAGCCCTAAAATGCTTGAGGTATGTCGCACCCTCGAGAAAATCGCACCGACTGACGTTTCGGCTCTACTGTTGGGTGAAACAGGTAGCGGAAAAGAAGTACTTGCTAAAGCCCTTCACAAAATAAGTCCACGAAATGATGCGCCGTTTATTGCAATCAATTGTGCGGCAATTCCAGAAAACCTGTTGGAAAGTGAACTATTTGGCTATGAAAAAGGTGCCTTCACCGGCGCGACGCAACTCAAAAAAGGTAAGATTGAGCTCGCTCATGGTGGAACGTTGTTCCTAGATGAAATTGGCGATATGCCGTCTGCGCTGCAACCCAAAATGCTGCGCTTTTTACAAGAGCGTATGATTGAGCGCGTTGGTGGCGTAAAAGAAATACCGGTTGACGTGCGTGTTGTCTGCGCAACCCATCAAAACGTGCAACACCTCATAAGTAATAATCTGTTCCGTGAAGACCTGTATTACCGCGTTAGCGAAATAAGCCTAAAGATTCCGCCATTGCGAGAAAGAGAAGGCGATGCAGTAGTAATCGCGCAATCACTGCTTCAAAAATTCTGCAAAGAAATGAAACGAGCACCCTTGCAGCTCACTGAGGATGCGATGCAAGCGATACGCAGCTATGAATGGCCCGGTAATGTTCGCGAAATGATTAACAAAGTAAAACGCGCAAGCATTATGACGGAAGGTAAAAATGTTGCCGCAATAGACTTGGAGCTTGGGCAATCAAATAGCTTCGGTGATGACGCCTTAAACCTAAAAACCGTGCGTGATAATGCAGAGAAATCAGCATGCATACAAGCCCTTAAGAGTGCCAGCGGCAATATGGCCAAAGCCGCACGAATACTTGGCATCACGAGACCTACCCTTTATGCACTGGCCGACAAGCACCAGCTTATTGCGTCTACGGAATCTAATTGAAAACTCACACTTTCTAACGCAACCTATGGCAAGTATCAACACCCATTACATTGTTAGTGCACTCGGTGGAGCGCGAGTGAAAGGCGTTAATACGAAAGAGCTGTTAAAGCGCGCCGGCATCCCCGCCGATGAACTGAAGAACCCCAAAGCACGCTTTAATGTAGAGCGTGTTGCGCTTTTATATGATGGCATTGCCAAGGCTATGAATGATGAGTTTATGGGCTTTACTGAGTTTCCCATAAAGTCGGGCACGTTTGAGTTGATGACAGAATGGGTCAGTAACAGCAGCACCCTAGAAGAATTGCTAACCAAAGGCATTCGTTTCTACAACCAAATCACTGACGAGTTGCAAATGTCGCTTGCTCGCGAAGGTGAGCATGTATATTTGACAACTACCTTTCGCCGCCCAGAACTCGATACGGAACATTTCTACATTGAGTATTGGCACGTAATTTGGCATCGCTTCGCCAGCTGGTATATCGACCGACCGATTAAACTCCTGGCAACGTATATCAACTATCAACCTATCGATCCGGATGAGTTTGCACTTCTTTACCGCTGCCCTACTGATACAGGAGGAAAGGTAAATCGTATCGTTTTTCACCAGAACTACCTTGAATTGCCCCTTGTTAAAAGCCCCAGCGATCTGCATAGCTTTCTGAAGCGCGCGCCAGTCGATCTGCTCACTATTCCAGGCGAAGATACGAGCTTCAGTGCCCAAATCAATCGATTACTCGAACCAAAAAGATTTCGTGAGGGTGATATGCTCGAACTGATGAGTGCCGAGCAAGTGGCCAAATCACTTAGCATGTGCAGCCAAACCATGCGGCGTAAACTGAGCGCTGAGGGCAGTAGCTTTCAACAGATTAAAGACGAACTACGTTATAGCCTTGCCAATCAACTTTTAAAGCGCAGCAGTCCAAAAATTTCTGACATTGCTAAACAGCTTGGCTTCAGTGAATCCAGAGCATTCTCTCGAGCTTACAAAGAATGGTCCGGCCTTACCCCCCGACAATACCGTAACGCTCGGCTTTGATCATTTCGTCTGAGACGATTCTAATATGCGCGCTTTTGTCTATTAAGGCATTATAAATTTGTCTAATTATTAATAATAAATAAATTTATACCTATACTTATCATATAGTTATGAAAAATTAAGCTAAAAAATAGAATCAAGTCGCATATTCACAAACTAGACATTAAATTATATCATCGGCGCAATTCAATATTAGTCCACAAAAGTCTTCTCCGATTTGAGTCCGAATTTATGACACAAGAACAAAAATCTAGTATTACCCTCGATAATCCATTTAGCGAGACTCAGGAAGTCGAATTCAGTATCCCTGGCCAAGCCAGCTATCAACCTGGGCTTTACGAGGAAAATCTAAAGCACGGGTATGAGCTAATTAAGCGCCCAAAAAAAGCCGCAGGGCTAAAAGCCATCGCTCGCCAGCATAGCAAGAATCGCATGACAATCTGGGAACGCATTGCGGTCTTATCGGATGAGGAACCCACCGTACTTTTTCAAAACTGGGGGAAGAACCTGGATGGCGCGTCGCTGGTCACCGCTATCGTCAAAATCAATGGTCGAGACATTGCACTATACGGGCATGATTTTACCGTTCGCGCTGGGTCAATGGACGCAACCAATGGCAAGAAGCTCGCTAAACTTTTCGAGCTTGCAGGCAAGCGACGCATTCCACTCGTCGGTTTAAACGATAGCGCCGGCGCTTATGTCCCTGCAGGCGTAGGCGGCCTAGACGGTTATGCGGAAGCATTCACTGCGTTGCGTAAAATTAGTGGCGTTGTCCCGTCAATTATGTGTATGTTCGGGTTCAATGCGGGAGGCGGCTCTTACTTGCCTCGCCAAGGAAGCTTTCTGATCCAACCGAACGATACCTTTTTTGGCCTGACAGGCACGGGTGTTGTAAAGAGTGTTTTGGGTGAAGATGTCACCCCCGAGGAACTGGGCGGCCCCGGCGTGCATAGCCAATCTGGCGTCACCGACTTTGTCGTCAAAGATGAAGTCGCCGCTCTTCAAAAAGTTAAAACGTTACTTAACTATATCCCTGATAATAATAGCGAACTAGCTCCATTTCAGGAAACGTCAGACCCCATTAATCGTAAAACATGGGACGTTGATATTTTACTTAAAAAAGCCTTTAACAGCCCAAGCGGATTTAACACGCCGATTGATGTGACCATCATCATTCAGCAATTATGCGACCATGGCGATTTCCTTGAGATTCAACCTGATCGGGCACGCAATACCATCACAGCTCTTGGTCGAATGGGCGGTAACGTGATTGGCTTCGTTGCGAATAATAGCGCCGTCGCATCTGGACAAATTGATATCGCCGCCGCCTACAAAAACGCGCGCTTCATCCGTTTCTGCAATTTGTACAACATCCCAGTCATATTTATGGAAGACACCACCGGCTTTTTACCAGGTAAAGAACAAGAAACGGCAGGTATCGTGCAAGCCGGACGCGCGATGCTCGATGCAATTATCGACTTACGCACACCACGGTTTTTACTCATACTTCGCAATGCCTTTGGCGGTGCTTATGCCTCCTATAATAATTACCCAACGGGTGCAGACTTTGTCGTCGCGCTGCCGTCAACACGGGCAGCCGTAATGGGCCCAGCAGGGGCTGAGTTTGTCTTCAAAAAAGAATTACGCACCATCCGCGCCGCCGTCAAACAAGGTGAGCAAACGGCAGACTGGGGCAACGCCGAGGAAGCCCACTTAATAAAGAGATATGAAGAAGAACTTATGAATCCTAATGAAGCATTGAGTCTCGGTTCAATCTCTCAAATTGTCATGCCAAAAGACTTGCGCAAGTTACTCTGCGAAAATATGGATTTTCATCTGCGACATTATGAGCCTGGGCCGATGCAAGCAGTACAACGAGAATTTTTCTAAGCGCGCGATCAAGAAGAGACAAGCATGACAAACAATAATTATTTAGCAAACACACTTGTTCACCGTGACCGCCGTCGTAAAGGTGATAAATCGAAATGGGTACGCAGCTTTAACGTTCGTAATATTAAGCCGCTAATAATTTGCCGAGGCCCCATTCGCAAAGAAGCGATGGATGTCTTCAACGAAATGGGTATTGAACACTTCGGTATGTTGCTTTCTGAAAAAGATAGCGTGGTCTATCAAAACGCGCTCGCGCCAGAGCTTCGTCAGTTGACAGATCCGAGCCGCATACACCGTGTTCCCGACTATACAGGCACAGATAAAGCCGAGCGCGAAATTCGTATCCAACAAATCATCGCTATCGCAAAAGACAATGGGTACAACGCTATCTTCGCGGGCTATGGTTTTATGGCAGAGGATGAGGCCATGGTTGCTGCCATGGAAGAGGCAAATCTCAACTTTATCGGCCCTTGCTCACGCACTGTACATGATGCGGGATTAAAAGATGAAGCCAAACGCACCGCTTTAAAAGTGGGTGTCAGTGTAACCCCCGGGGTAGATAATGCGACAGCGCTTACCCTTCTCAAAAAGCACGCAAGCGAAAAAGCGCTGCTAAAACTTGTAAAAGATGAAAGCCTTCCGCTTGATGAAGTAGCCTTTACCCGTGCAGATACACTCGAAGACAAAGCAGACATCGTACTGTCTGCAAGCTACAAAGCAGGTAAAGACCTTTACACTATTAACGAGCTGCAAGTCACAATTGCCGATCAAGTATTAGAGATTAACCGCATTCATCCCGAGAACCGTATTCGTCTCAAGTGCATTGGTGGCGGTGGCGGTAAAGGCCAACGTATTCTGCCAAACCCAGCCAGCTTCAAAGGCAGCTTAGAGAAGCGTCTCAAAGCGGTCGCCGATGCAGCACCAGCTCTGGTGCTGGAAATTCTCAACGAAGTCAAAGCGACCGGCACGGGCGACAACAAAAACATACTCTTAGAACTAAACATCGAAACCACGCGCCATCAAGAAATTCAGGTGTTAGGTAACGGTGAATGGACGCTCGCATTGGGAGGACGCGACTGCTCATTGCAAATGCACGAACAGAAGCTGCTAGAAGTCTCGGTCACCGCTGAAGATCTGCAAAACGCGCTCACCCAAGCTGTAAAAGATGGCCGTGATGCCGAAGCAAAAGTGCTCAGCCAAGACATCAAAACACTCGAAGCAATGGAACAAGAAGCCGAGCGCTTCGGCAATGCCGTGGGCCTTGATAGTGTATCTACCTTTGAATGTATTGTTGATCGCGACAAACACTTTTTTATGGAGATGAACACGCGGATTCAAGTAGAACACCGTGTCACCGAGCTGTGCTACAGCCTCAAGTTTACCAATCCAGAAAACGCTGAAGAGAGCTTCGTTGTCGACTCGCTAGTTGAAGCCATGGTGCTACTCGCAGCGCACGGTCCGCGCTTACCAAAACCGGAACGCGTGCTACGCCATCATGCTTCTGTGGAGGCGCGTTTAAACGCAACCAATGACGCCTTAGCGCCGCATGCGGGCGGGGTAATCGAATACTGGTCTGATGCCGTTTCAGGTGAAATTCGTGATGACCAAGGTATCAGCCTGCACAACCCAGATACCGATGTATTCATGAGCTATCACCTAGCTGGCGCCTATGATAGCAACATCGCGCTATTATTAACTGTTGGCGAAAACCGGTTGAATAGCTATGAAAAAATAGCTGAATTATTGCGTTTAACAAAATTAGAAGGTAGAGATCTCTCTACCAACCTTGCCTTCCACTATGGCTTGGTAAATTGGTTTATCGGCAACAATATCAACGCACGTCCAACAACGCGCTTTATCGTTCCATATCTCACGGCAGTGGGCCAACTTAAACAGATCGCCAATCGGCTGGATCTGGCCTACGCTTACAGGCAAATAACAACCAACGCTTTATCGGAAATGGATGCAGATTGTCAAAAAGCGGCCAAAGAAATTGCTGAACGAAAGCAATTATTATTCACGCGACCAATTCAACAGCTGATTGACCAACCTCACGTATTTGCCGGTTGGCTCAGCCTGTTTCAATCGTGTTTTAGTAAAGATAAGAATGAACTACGATGGCTCGACAATCCAATCAACGTGTTAGCTAAGACCTATCACTATCTCAATATGAACTACGAGCAAGACAATGCAGCAGCACGTATGATTTGGGATCACGATAACGAACTCCTGCAAGACGCCGTATCGTTTTACAACAGCCTCGAAAAAAAACTGAATACCGAAAGTTTTGCTGAGTTAAATAAGCAACTCAAGAAAAAAGCCGCGCCAAAAGGCCTTACGGCAGACAAATGGGCCGCAATAAAAGCAGCACATAGCGGCTATCAATTCGGTACAGAGATTCTATTAATACTCGCGCACGCCGCACTACAAACCGAGTTTTTTAACCTAAAAGTCAACACTGATCTAACCATTGATATTCCAATCACGCTTGAAGATGAAGAGACGCAAAAAGCTATGGCGAAAGTCCTTGTGCCGCCACCCGTTGCGAAAAGTGATGAAATTCTGGCCGCCTCCGGCGGCATGTTTTACGCGTGTGAAGCACCCGGCCTGCCCCCGTTGATAAGAGAAGGGGACCATTTTGAGGCCGGTCAAGCTTTGTACATTGTTGAAGTGATGAAAATGTTTAACAAAGTACGTGCGCCATTTTCCGGTACAGTTGAAAAAGTATTAATCGAACAAGACGGAGAAATCATCAAGAAGGGGCAGCCCGTCTTTAAAATTTCGCCGGACGAAGTCATCAAGCAACTGAGCCCAGAGGAAAAAAAGGCGCGCTTGCGAACGACCAGTGACGCCTTCCTTAGCGCTCTAGCTTGAGCGCCAATGGCAATGCAATAAAACCTATAACAATTAGACGTGTGTAATTTAGACGTAAAGCAACAATGAGATGAGTATAAGAGAGAAATCATGATCACCGGACTAGACCACATTGCGATCGCCGTACCTGATCTCAGCAAAGCTATTGAGCGCTTTGCAAAAGACTTTGGATTAGACTTTAAAGGTCAAGAAGATGTAACCGATGCGAAAACGTCGACCGCTTTCTTTCCGCTTTCGGAGACCAGTATCGAACTTGTGCATCCCCTAAATGGAGAAGGGCCAATCCAAAAGTATATTGAGAAAAAAGGTGGTGGCATGCACCACTTATGTTTCCGTAGTGATGATCTCGACGCTGATGTGACGCGTCTAAAAGCAAAGGGGTACGAGTTCTTAAGTGAAACACCCGGTATCGGTGCGCATAATTGTCGTGTTATTTTTATTCATCCGAAAAGTTGTGATGGGGTCTTAATCGAGCTCAATCAGCCGCAAGCGCACTGACACAGTAAGATGAGCACAGATAAAACCGAAACACGCTACACTCAATACAAAATACAGAAATAACTCGAGCAACGTATGAGCGAACAAGACAAGCCAGACTATAACGACTGGGCCGCCCTGGCGACCACACAAATGAAAGGCTTAAGTCCTGACGAAATGGCTTGGCATACGCCCGAAGGCATCCCAGTAAAAGTGCTATATACGGCGGACGATAGCAAAAACCTTCAGCATACCGACACATTTCCTGGTATGGCGCCCTACGTGCGCGGCCCAATGGCTACCATGTATGCAGGTCGTCCATGGACAATTCGCCAATACGCAGGCTTCTCTACTGCTGCGGAGTCTAACGCGTTTTATCGCAAAAACCTCGCTGCAGGCGCACAAGGCGTATCTGTAGCCTTCGATCTTGCCACGCATCGTGGCTACGATTCAGACCACCCTCGCGTCACGGGTGATGTGGGTAAAGCCGGCGTGGCGATTGATTCCGTTGAAGACATGAAAATTCTCTTCGATGGCATTCCGCTTGATAAAGTCTCGGTATCGATGACCATGAACGGCGCGGTGCTGCCTATTTTAGCCAACTACATTGTCGCCGCGGAAGAACAAGGCGTCAGCCAGGCGCAATTATCGGGCACTATTCAGAACGATATTCTGAAAGAATTTATGGTGCGTAATACCTATATTTATCCTCCGACACCCTCCATGAAGATTATTGGCGATATTATTGCCTATACCTCCAACAACATGCCGCGCTTTAATAGTATTTCGATCTCTGGGTATCACATTCAGGAGGCCGGTGCCGATGCCGCACTCGAACTGGCTTATACCTTAAGCGATGGCCGCGAATATGTGCGTACCGCCCTCAATGCGGGATTAGAAGTGGATGCATTTGCGCCGCGATTATCGTTCTTCTGGGGTATCGGCATGAACTTCTACATGGAGATTGCCAAGCTACGGGCCGGCCGCCTGCTATGGCACCGTATTATGCAAGAGTTTAATCCACAGAACCCAAAATCGTCGATGTTGCGCACGCACTCGCAAACGTCAGGCTGGTCACTCACCGAACAAGATCCCTATAACAACGTGGTGCGCACGACGATTGAAGCCATGGCCGCTGTCTTTGGCGGCACCCAATCGCTGCATACCAACGCCCTTGATGAAGCCGTCGCACTGCCAACAGAGTTCTCAGCACGTATTGCGCGTAATACACAAATTATTCTGCAAGAAGAGAGTGGTATCTGCCAGGTCGCTGATCCGTGGGGTGGCTCGTATATGATGGAAAGTCTCACACAGCAAATCGCTGACAAAGCATGGGGCTTGATTGAAGAAATCGAAGAAAAAGGTGGTATGGCTAAGGCAATCGAAGCCGGTTTACCAAAGCTGCGGATTGAAGAAAGTGCTGCACGTAAACAGGCACGCATCGACCGTGGGGAGGATGTGATCGTTGGTGTCAACAAATATCAGCTTGCCGAAGAGGAAGATCTAGACATTCTCGAAGTAGATAACCTTGCAGTAAAAGATTCGCAAATCAAACGCCTTGAAGAAATCAAAGCCTCGCGTGATAGTGCAGCCGTAGACGCCGCATTGAATGCCATTAGCAAGTCAGCAGACAGCGGCGAAGGCAACTTGCTGCAATTGAGCGTCGCTGCGGCACGCCTGCGAGCCACCGTAGGCGAAATCTCTGATGCGATGGAGAAGCACTTTGGCCGTTACCAAGCACAATCGCAAACCATCAGCGGTGTCTACGGGGCATCATATGAAGGTGACGAAGATTGGCAAGAGATCAAAGACAAAATTACCCTTTTTGCCGAAACCCGGGGGCGTCGTCCTCGAATGCTAGTCTGTAAAATGGGTCAAGACGGCCATGATCGGGGCGCAAAAGTGATCGCCACAGCCTTTGCAGACGTTGGGTTTGATATTGACTTATCACCCATGTTTGCAACCCCTGAAGAAGTCGCCAAACAAGCGATTGAAAATGATGTGCATGTGATTGGTGTCAGCTCTCAGGCGGCAGGCCATAAAACGCTTGTACCGGCATTAATAGCAGCTCTCAAAAAACAGGGTTCAGACGACATTATTGTCGTGGCGGGCGGGGTCATCCCAAAACAAGATTATGATTACCTATACGAAGCAGGGGTAAAGGGTATTTTTGGTCCCGGTACGAAAATTCCGGTCTCCGCCTCGATGGTCATTGATGCCATTATGGCCGAACAGTAAGGGCCCCTAAATGGAGCTTGCCCAAGCGCTGCTTAACCGAGATCAACCGACGCAACAGCGACGCGCCCTGGCCAAAAGTATTACGCTGATCGAAAGTGCGTTGGCGTCGCACCAGCAACAAGCACAAACCTTGCTGAAAGCCATGCTGCCCGAATCGGGCAAGTCACTGCGTATCGGTATTAGCGGTACGCCAGGTGTTGGAAAGTCGACCTTTATCGAAGCCTTTGGCTTGTTTCTACTTTCACTTGGCAAACGTGTTGCGGTATTGGCCGTAGACCCGAGCTCACCAATTAAAGGCGGCAGCATACTTGGTGACAAAACACGCATGGAAAATCTGTCACGCAAAGATGGCGCATTTATACGCCCGAGCCCGTCGGACGGAACGCTGGGGGGAGTGGCGAATAAAACACGGGAGAGCATGATACTCTGTGAAGCCGCCGGCTATGACGTAATCTTGGTCGAAACCGTTGGTGTAGGTCAATCGGAGTACGATGTCGCCTCAATGGTCGATTTCTTCCTGCTGCTGATGCAGCCGGGCGCAGGCGATGACTTACAGGGCATAAAACGCGGCATTATGGAATTGGTCGATGCGATCATCATCAACAAAGCCGATGGCACCAACACCACACAAGCTAAGCAAAGCCAGGGGCATTACCAAAACGCCCTGCACCTGATGCGTCATAACGAAGCCTGGCAACCGCAAGTACTATGCTGCTCAGCGCTCGAGAACCAAGGTATTACCGAGGTATGGACGATGCTCATCAATTACTTCAATCAAATGCAAAGCAACGGAAGCTTCGTGCACAAGCGTGAGCGTCAAGATCAAGATTGGATGGAGAGCCTTATTCAGCAAATGCTACGGCAGCGCTTTGAGGCGAATCCTGAAATAAAGCGTCAATTGCCGTTAATGAAATGTGCTCTGCACAATAAAGAACTCAGCCCCTATGAGGCTGCCAAGCGATTGATAGAGCAATTTTAAAACTGATCTTTTCTCTGGCGTCCAAAACGATCCGCGCTTGACTGGGACAAAAATCGCAAGGTTAGTGTACCTTACAGTGCAAGTGAAGCATCATTTTTACAGCATACCTTGGAATTAATAGAGCGAATAAATGCCGCACCTACAAACAATAGCTGCTATTTGGGAGTAAATATCTGACCATGAAGTACGGTGAAGGTGATACGTCTTACCTAGCAGCAGGCGAGTTGGAGGGCATTACGAAATTAGTGAATGCCTTTTACGATTACATGGAAACCATACCTGAGGCGAAGACGATTCGTGGGATGCATCGCCCGGATTTAACCGAGTCTCGGCAGAAGCTGGCGTACTTTTTATCCGGCTGGTTGGGTGGCCCGCGCATGTATCGGGAGCATTACGGCCCGATTGCCATTCCCCCTGCACATAGCCATTTACCGATTGGCCGCGCCGAGGTTGAGGCATGGCTGCTATGCATGCAAAAAGCGATGGATGAGCAGCCTTATGCAGGCACCTTTAAGACCTATCTAATCGAGCAGTTGCGCGTGCCGGCCGAACGCATTCTTACCGCCTGCGGTGGCTAGAGCGCTATACATTTATCAAATACAAAAAAGGCGAGCTACTTAGCTCGCCTTTTTTGTATTTGAATTTCACTGATAGTCAGTACTCATGCAGAGGAAAGAGTAAGCGCTACCACCACCATTGGCGTTTAACGAATGGCGTATTCGGATCTTTACGATTACGAAT
>CAJWAD010000002.1 GCA_913020245.1 uncultured Oleiphilus sp. | reverse complement strand
CAGTTTCAAAGGTTGCAAAAGCCCGCATTATTGCGGGCTTTTTTGTATATGTTATTTATTTGTAGGGCGTCGAGGGCAATAAATGTTAGATGCGGCTGTGTTCTTAAATGCGTTTACCGCTCTTTTTGTCATTATTGATCCAATTGGCGCCGCATTGATATTTCACTCGCTAAACCCCGCTCATGAGTTCAAATACCGAATAATCGTCGCATTGAAAGTGTTTTGTTTCTCTCTTCTCTTGCTGATCGGTTTTGGCGTATATGGAAAGGAGCTGTTAGCGCAGTTGGGTATTTCTATTGCTGCGTTACGTATTGCTGGAGGTATACTCTTGTTTTATACCGCGTTTCATATGATTACTAGAGAGCTGCGTTTCGACCTTGATTCTGGCCGTGGTGATATTTCTGTTTTTCCAATGTCTATTCCGCTCGTGGCTGGGCCGGGTTCTTTGACGGTTTGTATCTTATTGTTTTCATCGTCCTCGCCAGCAAATACACAGATAAGCGTTGCATTGGCGGTAATCGCCGTGTGTGCATTATGTTTTGTATTGATGCTGGCCTCGCCATTGGTGAAACGATTGGTCGGGCGATCAGGGGACGAGATTCTTAGGCGCTTCCTGGGAGTATTGTTAGCCGCATTAGCGATTCAGTTTATTATGGATGGTGTTTCGGGTTTCGGTTTGCAGGGATAACGTGTTTGCTGCGCCTCAGCCGACTTGCTTAATTCACTTTTGAAATGGCTGTTTTATGAGCGCGGCCAGTGATGTGCACTGCTGCTCACTCAAATCTTTTACACCCAAAGGATAGTTGTCCCGATTGCGTTTATCATTTTCACTGCTTTGCTCTCTGAAGCTGTTGAAGAGTCTGTCCCATAAAGACACACTAAAACCAAAGTTTTGGTTACTGTCTTCGAGCTGTTGTGAGTGATGGATTCTATGTATATCCGGCGTGATAAGAATTAGCCGTAAACTCGCTTCTGTTTTCAGTGGTATACGTAAATTTGAGTGGTTGAAAATTGCGCAAGTGCTAAGCAATACTTCGAACGCAATAACCGCGGCAACTGGGCAGCCAAGTGACATTACGACGCTCGATTTTATAAGCATTGACAGCAGAATTTCAATCGTATGAAAGCGCAAAGCGCTTGTACTATCGAGCTGCTGATCACTGTGATGTACCCGATGGAATTTCCATAAAATCGGTAATGCGTGGAACAGTCGATGTTGCCAATAAATGATAAAATCTAAGCAAATTACGGCCCCGATAATAGTAGCAGCGTTCGGAAGCTCATTGAAAAAATCAAGATTGAGCAGGCCAACTTCATGCGTGGTCGCAAACAGCGCAGCTTGTGTCGCTAGCAAGAAACTAAAAAGTCGTAAAATAATGGTATTGATTAAGCTTAGTGAAATGTTATTGATGCGGCGTTTACTGAAAAAGTGGTCTGCTTTTCGTTTTGGGTAACAACTTTCTAGGATTAAAAAGAGCGAAAGAACGCCGAGAAATAAGACAAGTCTAACGCCACCTTCTCCAATGGAGGCGCTGAGTATATGTAAAGCGTTTTCTAGCATTCAGCACCTCTATATCTTCAGCGCGTTTAATCAACCGTAGGCAGGTTGCCATTTTTCAGGAAGCGAGTAGTAGAGTATACGTTTCACTACTTCAAAATACTGCTTACTAAATCTTCCTGTATTGTATGGGATGTCATATGTCGAGCATAGTTCCGCTATTTTGGGAGAAAGTTGTCGATAGTAAGAGGATGGTACGTCCGGAAAAAGATGATGTTCAATTTGGCAGCTTAAATGTCCGCTCATGATGTGAAAGAACTTTCCGCCGCTGATGTTAGAGGAACCTAATATCTGACGGTAATACCAATCACCCCTTGTTTCGTTTTTTATACTGTCTTCGCTAAACGTATGTGCACCCTCTGTAAAATGGCCACAAAAAATAATAGTTCCCGTCCAGATGTTGCGAATTACATTAGCGATAACGTTGCAGATTAGAATTTGTAACGCAACGGGCCAGCAAATAAGCGGGAAAAATACATAATCTTTAAACAATTGTTTACCGGCTTTGCCGAAGAAGTCTTTTTTGAGTTGCTGGTCGCTTATCGGCAGGTTGCTATCTTCTTTTTTCTTGCCAAAAAACACGCGCTCACCCGCAAGTTCATGATAAGCAACGCCCCACTCAAATAATGCACTCAGGTTTATAAATGTAAAAAATTGCCAGAGATTTTTGGGTTTCCAGGGAAGATCATTGCTCAGGCGGAGCAGTCCGTAACCGAAATCTCGATCTTTCCCAAGGACATTCGTGTAAGTGTGATGTTCATGGTTATGATAACGCTTCCAAGATTCATTGTGGCCTGCGTTATCCCAATCAAAAACCCGTGAATTTATAGTTGGATGGTTCATCCAGTCATATTGCCCATGCATGACATTGTGTCCGATCTCCATGTTGTCTAAAATTTTAGAACTACTCAGCAGCAGTATACCAAGGGCAGCAATTAGCCATGCGAGTGTCCCACTAAAGGCGAGAAAGGCGATTGCAATCGCTATCCGTCCACAGAGATCTAGAGAGCGCTGAATGGCAATGAGTCGAATTATATAGCGCGCATCTTTTTCGCCTAGTTGATCGATTACCGTATTTCGCAAGTTATCGAGTTCTGCAGCGAACTTCGAAAGTTGATCCTTATTCGGGGTATTCATTGTGTCCTCCATGTGTCTATATATCCAAGCTAAGGTCTTCAATGGCTTGGCTAATGCAAAGTTGTATATCTTCGGGGCCGTTGTCTGAAACCTTCCCCGTTTTAAGATTTAGAACACGGCCGGAGTTCTTGCGGCAAATGCATTGATGACAAGCGCCAATACGGCATCCGAAATTTGGTGTTAAACCTTCATTCTCTGCGCTGATAAGTAAGCTCGTGTTTGCGGGTGAATTGAAACTTGAATTAGAGCGAGTAAGAAACACCGTATGGGCACTCATCGCGTTGTCTTCTGCCGGAATTGGTTTATGTTGAGCAGTAATTGGAAGACCAAAATGTTCATGAAATATTTGCGATCGATCGGCACCTTGATCCAAGAGTGCCTGAGATGCTGTTTCGATTAAATTACCGGGTCCGCATAAAAAAAAGTTACACCGTTTGGTCGATGTTGGATTGTCATGCGTCAAATGTTCGAGAGCAAAATGTCCTGTTTGCTTTGTAGGCATTACTTTAAAAGAAAGTCCTTTCGCATGCAGTGCTGAAAGCCTTTCTTTGAATGGGTAATGCTCTCCGTCTTTTACATAGTAAAGAAGTAGGCATTGGCTAATCAAGTTGTAGAACGCCGCTTCTTCCAACATTGCTAGTATGGGCGTAATGCCTGAGCCCGCCGCAATAAACACACTTTTTTCTTTTGCCGGATGCAAAGGTAAGGTGAAGTTACCGTTTGGTTTGTTTACGTGAACGGCCTTGCTGCCTACTGTTTGTTCATTTAATAGTGGGGTTAGCGCCCCGTTGGCATTTACTTTAAAACTTACCTCAATATAGCCAAATTCTTTACTTTGTTGAGCCGAGCTTGAAATGCTAAACGTACGGCAAATGCGTTTACCTTTGCTTTCTAGTCCCAGCTCAATATGCTGACCAGCCTTTAGGTGCCTTAGAATTGATGCGTTTTTTAAATGTAAGCGTAGCGTTGTGATACCTCCACCCTCACTGCGTACATCTGTAACAATAGTTTGCTTCATTCCTATCCGGAATGAAGTGGGTAATGCCTCCATAATTGGGTAAATATAAGTATCGTTTAAACCTTTAAATAGAGGTAATTTCTCATTTAGGGATGATAGGTTCATTGTATTTTCCTCAATTTTTTTCAGAGTACACATGTTTACTGAAATTGTCCAACATTTGATCGAAAGCAGAGAAAAATACTCGTGGTTAAAGCGTATTAACCTTCTAAAACTAGTAAGAGGGCAATGCATAATTTCAAAACTATGGTGCTCAATAAAAAAGCGTGGACACTCGCGTCTGATAACTTATGATTACACCTGTTGTACTAAGAATGCAGATAAAATTCTTATAAGAAGCTGAGGGGGCATGGATGGGGTTTGATGTGTTAATGAAAGATATTGAGACGCAAATAGAGTCTCTATTGCAGGCCAAAGCTAAGGGCGATTTAGAGTGCGTAACAAAGATTGACTTAGTGATAAATGAAACGCTAAGAAAGTTATCGAACGTCGTGATGGCTGATCATGAACGTGCTCTGCACAGGCAAGCTTTATTGCGGCTACAAGATATATACGAGTCGTTAATGCAAGATGTAATCATTGTTAAAAACTCCTCGGCAACGGAGCTAAAGTCTATTCAGATCGGACAAAAAGGTATTGCAAGTTACCAGCGCTCAACAAAATATTGATTACGCTTTCTTACTTTTGAGTGACAAAAAAACGTAGTGCTTGTTGTCTAAGCGTTATTTTCTATTTTTTGTGTCACTTTATTGACTAATAAGTGGCGAAAGTCTTTAATTGCTTAACGTTTAAAGTTCGATCAACCCTTTGTGCATCTAGATCGTTTTGCACGCTTTATCTCCAAAAGTCCACATAAGGCCTTCTATACGGCTGGCCTTATGCGCTGCTTACGGTTTATCGAAAATGATAATACAAAGAAGGCTTTTTAATGGCTCAAGAAACGAAAGTGTTGGTCATCCATGATGATCAAGAAGTACTTCGTGATATCACTGTTATTCTAAATTTTCTCGGCGAAACTACGCTGACCTCCGCTTTAGAAGCAAACATGTCACTCCCCGTTCAATCTACTAGTGATGAGCAGGCGCCTGTCGGTGTCGTCGTGATTGGTAGTCAAGATCAAGCGTTGACCAGTCATATTGAAGAGCTTCATTCATGGGATGAGTCGGTACCGTTTTTAGCGTTGGGTAATGTGAATATCGACGGGTTAGACGAGACGCTTCGCAAAAAAGTGATTGCTACGATCGATTATCCACTTGATTACAATAAAACACTCGATAGTTTGTATCGGGCACAGGTGTATCGCGAACAATACAGCGCGCGTCTGCAGCGTGGAAAACAACGTCAAGTTGAGCTGTTTAGAAGTTTAGTCGGCACCAGTCGCGGCGTGCAGGACGTGCGCGCTCTTATGGGACAGGTTGCAGACAAAGATGTGAGTGTTTTGATTACTGGTCAATCAGGTACCGGTAAAGAAGTTGTTGCGCGTAATCTGCATTATAATTCGCATCGTCGCAGTAAGCCCTTTGTCCCGGTCAACTGTGGTGCAATTCCAGCAGAGCTCCTTGAAAGCGAGTTGTTTGGTCACGAGAAGGGCGCCTTCACCGGAGCAATTACAGCGCGGTCAGGGCGTTTTGAATTGGCCGAAGGGGGAACGTTATTCTTAGACGAAATTGGTGATATGCCGCTCAGTATGCAAGTAAAGATTTTACGTGTTCTACAAGAGAAAACCTATGAGCGTGTCGGCGGTACGAAAACGATTTCAACGGACGTACGTATTATTGCCGCAACCCATAAACATTTAGAAAATATGATTGAAGACGGGACTTTCCGGGAAGACTTGTATTATCGACTGAATGTGTTTCCAATTGAAATGCCGGCGCTTAAAGAGCGCGTGGAAGATATTCCTTTATTGATTAATGAGCTTATTTCTCGCATGGAAAAAGAGAAGCGTGGCTCGATCCGCTTTAATTCTGCTGCGATCCTGAGTTTGTGTCGTCATGAATGGCCGGGAAATGTTAGAGAGTTGGCTAATTTAGTTGAGCGCCTTGCTATTATGTATCCATATGATGTGATCGGAGTTCGTGAGTTACCGCAGAAATATCGTCATGTAGAGCTTGAGGAAGATTTGCCCGAAAACGAAGATTCGACTGTACAGATTGCGCAAGGTTTGGTGGGTATTGATTCGCCAGCTCTGTTGCCCGTTAATGGTATCGATTTAAAAGACTACCTTGCAAATCTAGAGAAAGCCCTAATCCAGCAGGCTTTGGATGAATCATCTGGGGTGGTAGCAAGGGCTGCGGAGCGCTTACGGATACGCCGAACAACCTTGGTCGAAAAAGTGCGTAAATATGGTTTGAATGAATAGTCGCTTTTGAGCGTCAAAAAACTACCGAAAAGGTCTGGAATTATCCAGGCCTTTTTTTTTATGCCAAATTAATGGCATTCTGCCATTTTAATTCGTCAAATAAATCTATAAGTAATTGTTTTATATGATAATAATGGAGTTGGATCAAAAACTGCAGTGAGGGTCGAGTCGAAGTCTTCTGTGACGAGAATACTTTGCGTGGATAGCTTCGAAATATGCTGAATGGACAGTTGCATGTTGAAAAGCTGACAGACAAACCCTAGGAATTATGAATGCGTCAGCAAATAAAAACTAAGAATAATCTTGCTTCAGAGTTAAAAGAACCTGTTAAGTATAACGGTCCCACGCCAAGCGTCACCCGCGTGTCTGAGACCGCCGAAGCGTTAGCGACTAAACCTGTGCAGGCGGTCTTTGCAAAAGCCTCGCACAGCGTCCAAGGCAAAGCTGAGGCGACTCCAGATTTAGCACTTGAATTGGTTGATAAACGCGCGTCGATGATCTCGCCTGATCAGGCTCCTACTTTTTCTGATCAACTCTCTGATCCTGCTTCATTATTTTACCAAAATCTCGCAAGTCGTCTTGATGACTTAGAGCAAGAGCTAGAGGATGAGACTGAAGAGAAGCATGCGCAAGTAGCCGCGCGCGAAGCTTTGGCACGACGCCATTCCACTTTGCTTGAGATTCTTCCCGCAGGTGTAGTCATTCTTGATGGGCATGGCTATGTGTGCGAGGCCAATCCCGCGGCAGTTGAGCTCCTAGGTAAGCCGTTAAAAGGTCAGCTTTGGCTCGACGTGATTCAACGAAGTTTCTCTCCGCGCCATGATGATGGGCATGAGGTATCGCTTAAAGACGGTCGCCGTGTCCGGATCGAAACCCGTTCATTGACCAGCGAAACCGGACAATTAGTCTTAATAAGTGACTTGACAGAAACCCGGCAGCTACAAGAGCAGGTTAGCCGCACTGAGCGTTTAGGCTCTTTGGGTAAGATGGTCGCGAGTCTCGCTCATCAAATTCGCACGCCCTTGTCGACGGCGATGCTATATGCAGGTCATCTGAGGCAAAAGAGTCTTAATGACGAGATGCGTTTAGATTGCGCCGATAAACTACTCGCAAGATTGACGCATCTAGAACATCAAATTCGCGATATGTTAATTTTTGCGAAGGGTGAAACGCGACTTGCCGAGCAACTTTCGATGCCCGAATTTTTTGAGAGTCTTAAATGCGCGGCCTTACCGATTTTGCAGAAACATAATGTGGATACGGATTGGCAGAATTCGAGCGAAGGCCAGATACTCTGTAACAAGGAAACCCTCGTGGGGGCCTGTTTAAACCTGATAAATAACAGTGTTGAGGCCTATGAACAGGCAAATATGGGCAATGATCTGCGCTTGAGGTTATCCATAAGTGTTCAAGATCGAGGCAATACCACAGATAATAATGCTGAGCAGCGGTATGCCTGTATCCAAATACTTGATAATGGTCCAGGCATTCCTGAGCCGCTTTGCGCGCAAGTTACTGATGCATTTTTTACGACTAAGCCTCAAGGTACAGGACTTGGTCTGGCCGTCGTTAAGGCTGTCGTGAAAGCGCATCATGGTCAGTTTTCAATTAAATCAAATGTTCAAGGAACAGTTGCAAGTATTGTCTTGCCACTTTTCCAAATTAAATCCCCCTCAGTCGCGCCTAAAAACGTACAGGAGAAGCCCTGATGTCTAAACCATGTGTGCTTATTGTTGAAGATGATCGAGAGTTGCGCGAAGCTTTATGCATGACCTTGCAGATAGCGGGCCTAAATTATATCGAAGCAGACTGTGCAGAAAATGCATTGTTGGTGCTTGAAAAAAAACATATCGATATCGTAGTGAGCGATGTAAATATGCCCGGTATGGACGGGCACCAATTATTATCCCAAGTGCAAACCCGTTTACCGGGCATGCCGATGATGTTGATTACTGCCTATGGGCAAATTCAAAATGCGGTGGATGCCATGCAGTCTGGGGCGTCAGATTACTTAGTAAAGCCTTTTGAGCCGCAAATATTAATCGAATCTATTCAACGGATTGTAGGCGTGAAAGAGCATGCCAAAAGGCAGCAGCCTATTGCTGAAGACCCAAGCACTAAACGATTTTTCCAAGTAGCTAAAAAAGTTGCAGGATCAGAATCAACGGTGATGATTGCGGGCGAGAGCGGGACGGGTAAAGAGGTTTTAGCGCGTTATATTCACAACAATTCGCCGCGTAAAAATAAACCCTTTGTAGCAATTAACTGCGCAGCGATTCCCGAGAATATGCTTGAAGCGATGTTATTTGGACATGAGAAAGGGGCATTTACTGGGGCATACGCGAGTTCTCCCGGCAAGTTTGAACAAGCGGACGGCGGAACGTTGTTGCTTGATGAGATTTCAGAAATGGATCTTGGGCTGCAAGCTAAGTTACTTCGTGTGCTTCAAGAGCGAGAAGTTGAGCGTGTTGGCGGTAAGAAGCCAATTCCCGTTGATGTCAGAATTCTGGCAACGACAAACAGAGAGTTAAAAAGTTATGTTGAGGACCGTAAATTTCGCGAGGACTTATATTATCGCCTCAGCGTTTTTCCGATGACATGGAAGCCTCTTCGCGAGCGTAAAAAAGATATCCTGCCTATTGCAAACCGTCTGCTTGACGAGCATTCAACAAAAATGAAGCGTGGAGAAATGTTGTTAGGGGAGGGCTGTACGGCGTTACTAGAGAGTTATCATTGGCCAGGGAATGTGCGTGAGTTAGACAACGCCATTCAACGTGCTTTGATTTTAGCAAGTGGGCAGCAAGTCTCGCCTGACGATTTCTTTTTAGATATGAGTCTAGCGCCCTCGATTACCCCATTAGCGACTAATCATGTGTCGCCGGCGAATGTTGATGCAGTGCTTGCTGAGTTAAATGGAAGTCAAAAATCAGAGGGTGAGTTTGCGTCGACACAAGCGCCACAGTTTGAAGAAGATAAAAGCGAACTCGGAAAAGATCTAAAGATGCGCGAATACAAAATTATTATTGAAACGTTGCGGCAAGAGAATGGTAAGAAAAAGCTAGTGGCGGAGCGTTTGGGGATAAGCCCTAGAACGTTACGTTATAAATTAGCACAGATGAGAGAGTCTGGCATTGATGTTGCAGCAGAAGTCGCAGCATAGTTAAAACGTCAGAATTTTGTTCTGTCGCCTGTTTCTCTGCTGAATTAGTAATTTGTAAATCTGCTGATATTTAGGGGCCAATAGGCCCCTTTTTTTATACTTACTTTTTTTATACGTTTTATATCAAACCTCAATCTCAGCTTTTATATTGTGCATGTTGAGCGTTTAACTATATAAAATAGTGGCCTAGTTTGTGCTTAGTCTAGTTCTATAAAAGACATAAACAATATTTTGACGGGGTTTACGCAAATGTCCGGGATCAATTCGGTATCAGGCAGAGCTGATATTAGCCAAGTTTTGGCAGAGATGCGTCAGTTGCGTTCGCAAGTGCAAGCCACTCAAGAGCTTCCTGCAGAAATTTCGCCGACCAAGATTCAAGGCACGAATGACGTTCAAGAGCTACCAAAGTTCAGTGATATGTTGAGCACCGCGGTCAACGCGGTGAATGAGACGCAGCAAAAGTCGGTTACGTTAGCCACGGCTTATGAGCAGGGCAGTCCTGACGTTAGTATTACACAGGTAATGGTTCAGGCGCAGAAGGCGTCCGTCTCTTTCGAGGCGCTCACACAAGTGCGTAATAAAGTGGTCAAAGCATATGAAGACATTATGAAGATGCCTGTTTAGGTTTTTCCATTACAGCAAGATATAAAAACGGTTTAACAAAAATTTAGGGTAGCCTTGAAGGCTAAACGTCTCGGAAAAAATTATGGCAGCAAATCCAGGTGATGCACTTCCAGCAACCACTGATGAATCAGATCTTATTGTTACAGGTAACGAAAGTGATTTGATGACTGGCATTAATCGTCTTGGTTTGGCTAGACAAATTTTATTGATGATAGGTTTGGCCGGCAGTGTCGCACTCGGCTTAGCAATGGTCCTGTGGCTACAAGAGCCGAATTATCAGCCTGCTATGCAGAATATCGCCGCTCAAGACATGGAAGAAGTAACGCGAATTTTGAACTTAGACGGTATTGATTTTAAAGTCGACCCAAAGACGGGTGTTTTGCTGGTCGCCTCCGATCAGCTTTACAAAGCAAAAATAAAACTCGCCGCATCAGGTATCAGTTCGGATCAAAGTGTTGGGTATGAGCTACTAGACCAAGAACAGGGCTTGGGAACGAGTCAATTTATGGAAAATACGCGTTTCAAGCGCGGTTTAGAGGGCGAGCTGTCTCGGACGATTTCAAGTTTTCGCAGTATCCGCTCCGCGCGTGTCCATTTAGCGATACCCAAACGCTCCGTTTTCGTTCGCGATAGTCGCGCGCCGTCAGCATCGGTTCTGGTCGAGACGTCCTCTGCGAGCGCGATTTCGAGAGAACAAGTAGCCGCTATTGTTAATCTGGTCGCTGGTAGTGTGCCTGAGATGACCAAAGCGGGCGTTACCGTCGTTGATCAGCGTGGCAATTTATTGTCGCGTAATAATGAGACGGAAGAAGATCGGATGGTATCGCGTGAGTTTGAATACTCACGTAAAATTGAAGGCGTTTTAAATAACCGTATTGCAAGTATTCTAGACCCGATTGTTGGAAGCGGGCGGTTCCGATCTGAGGTGGCTGCGGATGTCGATTTTACCGCAATTGAGGAAACTGAAGAGCTTTACAATCCCGATATGCAGGTGATTCGTAGTGAACAAACCTTAGATGAGCAAAGGGGCGTGGCCGCTGAGGGTGGAATCCCCGGTGCTTTAACGAATCAGCCGCCTGCTGAGGCAGCCGTACCCGAAAATGCAGCGGCAGCGGCCGCCGGCGGTGGTGAGCCAGCCGTTAATCTTAGAAAGCAAACAACGCGTAATTTTGAAGTTGACCGGACTATAAGTTACACCCGTCATCAACAGGGGCGTTTACAGCGCTTAACCGTGGCGGTCGCGATCGATGATATACGTAATATCGATCCAGAAACTGGTGAAGTAAGCTTCTCATCTTGGAGTGAAGTTGAGCTAGAACGGCTAACTATTCTTGTGCGCAATGCCGTAGGTTTCTCCGCGGCGCGTGGCGATAGCGTAAACGTTGTCAATACGCCCTTTGCATCTATTCCGATAGAGTCATTTGTTGAACCAGAGCTATGGGAACAAGCCTGGTTTTGGGATGCAGTTTGGAAGGGGCTTGCCGTTTTAGTTGCGTTGATTGTTGTTTTTGCCGTGATCCGACCAACATTTAGAAATCTGACCGATGCCGGCGCGCAGGCGAAAGAGGCCGTTCTTGGTAACGATGGCGATGGGACCAGCGGTATGGATGGTTTTTCATTAGACGGTGTTGATGCGGGTGTTAGTATTACAGGCGGGGGTGGCGAATTTTTGTTGCCAGGTGCTTCAGAAGGATATGACAAACAAGTGAATGCGTTGAAAGGTTTGGTAGCAGAGGACCCAGCAAGGGTGGCACAGGTTGTAAGGACATGGGTGAATGCAGATGGCTGAAGACTTAGCAAGCGTCCAAAGTAGTGTATCACGACTCGATGCAGCGGCTATCTTGCTGATGAGTTTAGGTGAGGCGGACGCGGCCCAAATTTTAAAACACATGGGGCCGAAAGAAGTGCATCGCGTTGGCTCGTCAATGGCGAACTTAACTAATATCACTCAAGACCAAGTTGAATCGGTGATGTTGGAGTTTCTGGAGGAAGTTGGTCGACAAACGGGCATGGGTATAGGCTCCGACGACTACATAAAAAACATGCTTAATGAAGCCCTAGGTGAAGACAAAGCATCGAGTTTGATTGACCGTATTTTGGTTGGTGGAAATACCTCTGGGCTTGATTCACTGAAGTGGATGGAAGGTCGTGCGGTCGCAGAGGTAATTCGTTATGAGCATCCTCAGATCCAAGCGATTGTTGTCTCTTATTTGGAGTCAGATCAAGCGGCCGAAGTATTGGGTATCCTTGATGAGAAAGTTCGTCTAGACGTCATGATGAGGGTCGCCTCTTTGGACTCGATTCAGCCGCAGGCGCTTCAAGAGCTAAATCTAATACTTGAAAAACAATTCTCAGGTGCTGCCTCCGCGTCTGCAAGTAAAATTGGTGGCGTCAAGTGTGCAGCAGATATTATGAATTTTATGGATACGGCGATCGAAGGTGATTTGATGGACAATATCCGTGAAATTGATGCAGACTTGGGCAATGAGATTGAAGAACTCATGTTCGTCTTTGATAATCTGAAAGAAGTGGATGATCGTGGTATTCAGACACTGCTGCGTGAGGTCTCCTCAGAGGTATTGATTGTGGCGCTCAAAGGCGCAGATATTGATCTACAAGAGAAAATATTTACGAATATGTCTAAGCGAGCATCTGAGCTATTACGCGATGATCTAGAGGCGAAAGGGCCCGTTAAAGTCTCTGAGGTAGAGGCCGCACAGAAGGATATTCTTACGATTGCGCGACGCTTATCTGATTCTGGCGAGATCATTCTTGGTGGCAGCGGCGAAGAAATGATCTAATAACCCAAATTGACTAAAGACTTCAATACCGTGACGGATAAGCCAAAAGAGCCAGAGCAAATGACTGCCTACGAACGTTGGGAGCTGCCAAGTATCGAGAAAAGTGGGCCGGCGCCAACGGGGTTCACTCTGCCTAGACATGAAAAAGTTAAACCGCTAACGGCCAAAGATCTCGAGCGAATTCGTCAAGAAGCTTACCAGGAAGGATTGCGCCAGGGGCGAGAAAATGGCCGAGTTGAGGGCCTTCAACAAGGTAAGGAACAGGGTCAAAAATCTGGTTACACAGCTGGCTTGTTGCAAGCGGAACACGAAATTAAACAGGCAGCAGGGGATACGATAAAGCGGCTTGAGAGTATCTTATCTGCATTACTCGATCCTGTTTCTGAGCAACAAAAAAACTATGAGCAAGCTATCACTAACTTATCTTTTGCATTAGCAAGATCGGTTATTCATCGAGAGTTGCATTTAGATAGTTCGGTGATTGAAGGAACGACAAAAGAGATACTTCGCAATTTGCCGGATATTTCGAAAGGCGTAAGTATTTACTGCAGCGCGATCGATTTACCCTTCGTCAAAAGCGCCACTGAAAGCTTTGAAATAGATGCTGAGATCATTGCACATCCGGATGTACATCCTGGTGGTTGTCGGGTTGAAACATCGACGAGTGTGGTCGACCATACAATTGAGAAGCGCTTCCAAAAAGCCGTGCAAGCGATGCTGCTGCGCGCAAGTGCAAGCGGTGCAGATGTCAGCGCGGAGTCGCCACAAAGACTTCAGGCACATACTGATTACCCTACCGAATTACTCAACCAACCTTCATCAGATGCCGGTGCGGACGCGTCTTTGAGCGCTTCATCAGATATATCGGACACCGATGAGTCTGATGTCTGAGCACATTCTTGAACAATTAAATCGTCTGGCCGAATCGGTTCCGCGTAAAGCGCAAGCTGAACACAGTGGCCGTTTGACTCGAATGGTTGGCCTCACCTTGGAGGCTGTCGGTTGTCAAGTTGTTGTCGGTGAGCGCTGTGTTATCGAAACTGATGGAGATAAGGCCGTCGAAGCAGAGGTTGTTGGGTTTGAAGGTGAACGTATATTTTTGATGCCCATCTCTTCCGTTGAGGGTTTGAAGCCTGGGGCAAAAGTGACCCCTATCTCTACGATTAACGAAGTACCTGTTGGCTGGGGAATGCTCGGTCGGGTTATTGATGGATCAGGCAGTGCGCTTGACGGTAAAGGCGATTTGGACGCGGAGCGGTATGTGCCGTTCACAGGGCCTTCCATTAACCCGTTGGCGCGCGAGCCCATTCGAGATTCAATGGATGTTGGTATCAAAGCGATTAATGCGTTGTTGACGGTGGGAATTGGTCAGCGTTTGGGACTGTTTGCCGGCAGTGGTGTGGGCAAGAGTATGTTGTTAGGTATGATGACGCGTTTCACGAGCGCCGACGTTGTAGTGGTTGGATTAATTGGGGAAAGGGGGCGCGAGGTAAAAGAATTTATAGAAGATATTCTGGGTTCTGAGGGCTTATCTCGTGCAGTTGTGGTGGCTGCGCCTGCCGATGATTCGCCTCTTATGCGCCTGCGCGCTTCAATGCTATGCACACGAATTGCTGAATATTTTCGCGATGAAGGTAAACAAGTCCTACTCTTAATGGACTCATTAACACGTTATGCACAAGCGCAGCGGGAGATAGCATTATCAATTGGCGAACCGCCGGCTACGAGGGGTTATCCGCCCTCAGTGTTTGCAAAAATACCTCAGCTTGTAGAGCGTGCTGGGCGCGGAGAGAAAGGTTCAGGATCGATTACCGCTTTTTATACAGTGCTTACGGAAGGCGATGATCAACAAGATCCAATTGCTGATGCCGCACGTGCGATTTTGGATGGACATATTGTTTTATCTCGGGCGTTAGCCGAAGAAGGGCATTATCCAGCTATCGATATTGAGGCATCGATTAGTCGTGTAATGCCGCATGTAATTGATCAAGAACATATTCAGCATGCACAACGTTTCAAGCAGCTTTATGCACGTTATCAGCAAACGCGAGATTTGATAAGTGTGGGTGCCTACGTGACGGGTAATGATCCTCAGACAGACTTTGCGATTGAGCGTATCGAAGGAATGAAAAGCTTCTTGCGTCAAGGGTTGAATGAGCGCGCAACGTCGCATGTTGCGAAGGCGCAAATGCTAAACACGATTGCACCGAATGATGGGCAAGATGGCCATCAGGGAGTTCAACCTGCTGCAGCTATCAACACACTTCGTAACCCCTGAATAATGAGATAACACGATGAAAGCGAAGTCTGAACGTTTAGCGTTAGTGGCTGATTTAGCTGCGAATGAGGAGTTGAAAGCGCAAGAGCAGATGCAAATAGCCAGGCGTTTTTTAGATCAGCAGAACAGCCAGTTAAATGCCCTACAAGATTACCGTGATCAATATATTGCTCAGTATAAAACACAGCAAGCAGGTGCTCGTCATGTTCAGCAATTGCTCAACTACCAGAAGTTCATAGCGCAGTTAGATGGCGCCATTGAACAACAAGGTAATATGGTTAAGCAGGCTGAGTTAGCTTTTCAGCAAACAAAAGGAAAGTGGTTGGCGTTAACGGAGAAGCGCAAAGGTATGAAAAATTTAGAAAACCATTATGCAGAAAAAGAACGCCTTGATCGCGAGAAAAAAGAAGAGAAACAGATTATGGATGACTTCACCGCCTCGCGAGCGAGGAGGCACAGGCATCATTAACGCTAGCGTCGCTAGTGAAAGATGCTGGTAACAAAAAGGGTTTGAAAATTTAGCGATGGGAATTTAGGTAGATGGCACAGGGTTTGTATTGAACTGCACTGTACCTCGCTGAAGGCAGAGCTTTCCGCGATGTAAATAGAGAAAGACAAGCAACTAGTGCTCACTGTAATCATCAAGGTAATCGCGGTTTATGCAGCAGTTCTCACTCTGGCCCTCATCGCCTAATTTAGAAGCAGCTTCGTTGAAAAGTCCTCAGGAACGGGCGGGCACTGGCGAGAGTCCTGAGTTTTCATCGACTCTCAAACGAGCACAAAAAACACAATCCGTTCAAAGCGAGGCCGTAAGCGACGAGTCTCTCCGTCGAGATTTGAATAACGGCTCCCGCACGGTTGCAGCAAAAAATGTCACGCTAAACACAAATACTAATCAACTAAAAGCTGATGCTTTATCGAGCCAGACCTTGCCGCAAATGCAACGTTTTGGCGAAATTTTGCCGCTATCGGAAAGTGATTATGCGGCGGTCAGCTTGGCTGATGCCCAACGTGCTCGGGATATAGATTCGACTATCTCAGTCTCTTCTAGAGGGCTAACTTCAGCTGATGTGGGAATCGACGGTGCGCCGTTATCCTTAAATGAGCAAGCGGTTGAATTCCCCTTGGATGAGGGGGTAATTCAAGTGCAGCGTCTATTTCAAGATGAGAGAAATTCGTTGTCGTCCTTAATGACCAGCCCTCAACCCAGTGACGGTCTGGACGCGTTGATAGGCGAATCAAACATCAAAAGTGGAAATGTTGATCAGGCGCTATTGGGGATTGACGAGGACGTTCGCGTGAATAACGGCATTCGTGCGAATGCCGCAGCAAGTTTTCTAGGGCTGTCGAGCACCGCTGGCGTCACTGGATTTTACGCAACTTCAGATGCGTATCCAAACCCATCAGACGCCAAGTCTAACGCTCAGCAGAAAACGTCAGGTATTTTAGGCACCCAAGCCAATGCGTTGCTGACCGGCAATGCGGTGCAAGGTGCAGGTGATTTGCCGTTTTTAGCAAAACAAGTCTCCACTGCCGGAATTCAAGGCCAGCGTGAGAATAATTCGAGCCGACCTTCAGAGGGCTCAACTATACCGCAAGGCTATATGGGTGGTATTAAGGGGGCCTCAGGGTCTGTGGAGTCACCAAACGAATTATTGAATTCAGGATTGAGTGAGCTTCCCAAATCTAGCGGATTACGTCAGTCATTAGGTAGAACGGATGCCTCGTCAGGCATTACGCCCCAGATCATTTCGCCTATCGTCGATAGCCTCGTAGCGCCTGTCACCGGTCAGCCGTATGGCGCATCTTTGATCAGTAATGCTGTAAACCCCGGTTCATCCCTAGGTTTAAATGGTACGAGTGCGACTAATTTACCGCAAACCTCAGGCGTTTCTTTTAAATCTGAGCTTAATTTACGACAAAATTCGGGCGAAAAATTTTCTAATCCAGTACTGATGGCGGGGCAAACTAATCAGTCGGGTGATTTTTCAAATGCCTTGGTGACTGAGTCTGATCAGTTATTTAAGGTAGATGTAGCGAAGTCTATTATGGAGTCCCTCTTAGGAGGAGATAGCACGGATGAGTCTGATCTGGGCGCATTGAGCGATAGGGGTTTGAGTAAGGCAAATAGTTTAGCGGCAAAGGAATCGGCAGGTTTGGCTGCACGTCCTTATGTGAGTGCTCTGCATTTGCCGGTTGATGATGCTCAATGGATGAATAGCTTGAGTGAAAAGCTTATGTGGTTATCTTCACGGCAGATCAATACCACCGAGTTGCACTTAAACCCGGCAGATCTCGGGCCCATTGATGTGCGAATTCAAGTGCAGGGTGATCAGACTAATATAAATTTTAATGCACAAAGCGCCTCAGTGCGGGAACTCCTAGAGGTAAATATTCAGCGCTTGCGTGATATGTTAGGTGAATCCATGAATGATGCAGAGATTGACCTATCAATGAACGATGCACAGGATGAGCGCTTTGGGTCAGAGAGCTTCACGTCTCATCAAGATGCAGAGGACGCGCGTTTCAATGGTGCTAACGATCGTGCCGAAACTGAATCGGGCGAGCATGCGGTATCAGATGATAACGGGGCTAATTTCCCCAGCGACAGTGAGCGGCTAATTAATGCGCGTGTCTGAGACTTAGGATGAGCCTCCGTATTCGATTACCGTACCCAACTTAAGCGCTAGTCGTTGCACTTGAACCTCTAATATTTTGTATACCCGCTCTGCCCAGAGCATCCTCATCTCGTCCAAATTAAGTGATTGCAAAATTAGCATTTTTAACGAAGCGCTGAAATGATGACACATCATTCATTTTACAAGCTCTCGCTTGTTGTCTTTAATGAGCAACGAAATATATAAGCGCTAATATTTATGCTTTAAACATCTGAATTACATATAGAATTCTCAGTTAGGCGGGTGTTTGACATATTTGGTTGGCATATAGATTGCTGAGGCTAAGTAGAGCCTCTTGATAGTAAAAAAATGGCGGAATTTTGACGTGGCTGAAGAAGACGAAAATCAAGAGACAAAAGGCAAGACAAGCGAAAAGAAAAAGCTAATTGTTTTAGCCATTATTAGCTTTTTAGTTGTTGGAATTGCTGTCGGCGTAACCATTTTATTGTTATCCGATAGTAGCGAAGATAACGTCGATAATATCGACGCTATCGAAAATGTGGAAGAGTTAGAAGATCAAGGTAGCGATGACGAACCCGAAGATGAGGTCGTTGAAGAGGATGTCGTTGAGGAAGAAGTTGTTGAAGATGAAAAGAAACGCGCCTTGTACTATGAGTTTAAGCCTGCGGTTTTAGCGACGTTTAACCAAGGCAAGAAGGTTCGGTATATGCAAGTGACATTGAGTGCGATGGCGAGGGATCAAGCAGCATTAGATGCGCTGGATTATCACATGCCTTTGATTAGATCAAAAATAAATAGTTTGTACAGCTCGCAAGATTTTCAGTTCGTACAAACAGAAGATGGGAAGTTAGCGCTTCAAGCTGAAACAATTAATGTCATCAATGCCTTATTGCTCGCTGAGGGCGAGCCGTCTATTGAAGACGTTTATTTCACTAATTTCGTACTGCAGTAGCGAAAGATAGACACTTTAGGTCAAGAGAAACGTGCAAGACTTATTATCACAAGACGAAATTGATGCACTCCTTCATGGTGTAGACGATGGCGACATCGAAACGGATGAAGATGAAAGTGAAGAGGGCGTCAAACGCTATGATCTCGCTAGTCAAGATCGGATTGTGCGCGGGCGAATGCCCACGCTTGAAATGATCAATGAGCGGTTTGCACGATATACCCGAATAAATTTGTTCAATTTGTTACGCCGAAATGCTGACGTTTCGACCGGTGGCGTGCAGATAATGAAGTTTGGTGAGTACATTCACACTCTCTATGTTCCGACCAGTTTGAATATCGTTAAGTTAAGGCCGTTGCGTGGTGTTGGACTTTTTATTTTTGATGCGAAACTCGTTTTTAAGTTGGTAGATAATTTCTTTGGTGGTGATGGTCGCCATGCAAAAATTGAAGGTCGCGAATTCACACCGACAGAAAATCGTGTTGTGAAGATTGTATTGGACCAAATTTTTGTTGATATGAAAGAGGCTTGGAGTAATGTGTTTAAACTTGATTTTGAATTCATTAATTCTGAAGTAAACCCTTCCATGGCGAATATCGTTAGCCCCAGTGAAGTGGTGGTTATCAGCACATTCCATATTGAATTGGATGGCGGTGGCGGGGATCTCCACATGGCGTTGCCTTATTCAACGATTGAACCTATTCGTGAGCTATTAGACGCAGGTGTTCAGAGTGATGTGGATGAAGTCGATGAGCGTTGGTTAAACACAATCCGGCAAGACTTATTAGACGCAGAAGTGCCGATGAACGTAACGGTGCTGGAAAATCAGATTTCTTTGCGCGATGTAAATAATTTAAAAGCAGGCGACATTATTCCCGTGGATATTCCGGAGCGCGTGAGTGTTAGCGCGAATAAGATTCCGATGTTTAGCGCTCGTCTCGGAGAGAAGAACGGCTCCTTAGCTTTAATGATAGATGAAAAAATTAAGCGCCCGGTTGTGGCGGCGAACGCACTAGAAAACCAGGAAGATAATAATGAGTGAGAATGACACGCCGCCAGAAGGACAGAGTGAAGACGAGAAGCTTGCTGCGGAATGGGAATCGGCGATGCAAGAGTCGGGTGACTCAGAGGAGAGTGCCGCTGAAGGTTCGGGTGCCGAAGATGAATGGGCAGCGGCGATGGCAGAGGCAGATGCCCTTGGCGACAATGGTTCCGTTGATGATATCCAAGCTGCGCCTTTGGAGTCTTTTGACACTCCTCAGCAAGCATCAGTTGGCTTTGGTTCCGGTGAAATAACACCCGATTTAGATGTGATACTCGATATTCCTGTCACGATATCGATGGAAGTTGGTAATACGAATATTCCAATTCGTAACTTGCTGCAACTGAATCAAGGCTCAGTTGTTGAGTTAGATCGTTTAGCCGGTGAACCCCTTGATGTCTTGGTAAATGGTACCTTGATCGCGCACGGTGAAGTCGTCATGGTTAACGATAAATTTGGTATTCGATTAACCGATGTCGTTAGCCCGTCTGAGCGTATTCGCCGCATTAACCGATGATTTTTTTATTATGCACAAGCCTGTGCTGCGAAGCGTTGCCATGTTGATGGTGAGAAAAAACGCATTCGGTATGGTCCTGACATTTCTTATCGCGTCGAGTATGAGCGTCAGTCTTAAAGCGACTGAGGTATCGCCTAATGGGAATGTGATAAAGGTGCCTGTCGATATGCCATCTAAATCGATTGATGAAAGCCCACCGCAAGAGCAAACTATAGGCGAATCCAGAGAAGAAAAAAATTCGCCGCCTGCCTCGTGGTCGAGCCAAAAACCGGTCAGTGTGTCAGATGCCTCTAACTGGCCTATTGTGCTGTTAAGCTTGTCCGGTATTGTCGTTTTGATTCTAATGATTGCTTGGCTTGTGCGCCGTATGGGTGGTCTGCAAGCCGTTGGAATACGCGATATGCGTGTCGTATCAGCGCTGCCACTCGGTACACGTGAGAAAATCGCGGTCGTCGACGTAAATGGTCAGCAATTCCTGATAGGCATTACCGCGCAAAATATTTCCTTACTGCATTCTTTTGACGAGCCGGCAATTAATACAGAATCGAAAGGAGCAAGTGACTTTGCCGCTAAGTTGCAAGGTTTAATGAAAGCTCAAAATGCACCTGAAAAGTCGTTTGAAACGGGGAGAGGCCAAGCAGTCGATCCGAGCAAAAGTGATGCGAAGCATGAGTGATTCTCGGAATAAGGTTAGGTTTTCCACTCACGTAGTAAAGTTGTTTCTGCTTGTTTTTATGGGGTCAGTTTCAGCGGGAGCGATGGCGGCAGATACGGGTATTCCTGCACTGCAACTAGTCACCAACGAGGACGGATCACAATCGTATTCGGTCACATTGCAAATCCTTGCATTGATGACAGCACTGACCTTCTTACCCGCGATGATCATGATGATGACTGCCTTTACTCGCATCATTGTGGTGTTCGCCATTTTACGTCAAGCCTTGGGTTTACAACAAACACCATCAAACCAAATTATTTTGGGTTTATCTTTGTTTTTAACCATATTCATCATGTCTCCGGTTCTTGAAAAGGTGAACGCGGATGCCATTCAGCCCTATATCGCAGAAGAGATAGCGCCGCTTGAGGCGGTGAAAAAGGCGAGCGTTCCGTTTCGACAGTTTATGCTTGCGCAAACGCGTGAGGACGATTTGTCATTGTTTTTGCGTATTTCGGGTGAAAAAGCGGACTCACCAGAAGACGTTTCCTTTTGGGTATTAATGCCTGCCTTTGTCACCAGTGAGCTGAAAACCGCATTTCAGATTGGCTTCATATTGTTCTTGCCATTCTTAGTGATTGATATGGTCGTGGCAAGCGTACTTATGGCTATGGGTATGATGATGCTATCGCCGATTATTATTTCCTTACCCTTTAAGATTATGTTCTTTGTCTTAATTGATGGTTGGGCATTGATTATGGGGACGCTCGCCGCCAGTTTTGGCGTTTAGCGAAAGGAGAGAGCATGACACCAGATGTAGCTTTAGACCTTGTTCGCGAAGCGCTGTATCTTATCGTATTGTTAGTCGCGACCATCTTGATGCCCGGGCTTTTGGTCGGCTTGCTTGTCAGTGTGTTCCAAGCGGCGACCCAAATTAATGAACAAACTTTGAGCTTCTTGCCGAGACTGCTCGTCACCTTGGTCGTAATTATTGCTGCAGGCCCTTACTTAATGCAGAAAGTCCTCGATTTTGCGATAAACCTCATTCGTAACATACCCATGCTTATAGGGTAGTAGGCGTGGTATTTACTGATGCGCAAATTGGCGCCTGGGTGGCGGGTTGGCTTTGGCCATTATTCCGCATTGCCAGTTTTTTTATGGTGATTCCAATCATTGGTACCCAATTAGTTCCCATGCGCGTAAGGATTGGTTTGGCCTTTTTGACAACAATCGTTGTTGCGCCCTTATTAGACGCTGTGCCGGTCATTGACGTGCTATCGTTTCAGGCGGTAATTATTACCTTGCAACAAGTTTTTATCGGCACCTTGCTGGGCTTTATGTTTGTGTTACTCACACAACTGTTTGTGACAATGGGCCAAATGGTATCGATGCAAATGGGCCTTGGTTTTGCGTCGATGGTTGACCCTGCAAACGGGGTGTCGGTCCCGATACTCGCGCAAATCTTTTTAGTCGCCATTACTTTAATTTTTCTGGCGATGAATGGACATCTCGTTATGATCGAGGTAATTGTTGAAAGTTTTCGATCTTGGCCAATATCCGACGTAATTCTTGGTCCTGGAGGGATATCGCATGAGTCTTTATGGTCTGTTTTACTGCGTATTGATTGGATGTTTGCTGCGGCTTTGGTACTCGCATTACCGGGTATAACCGCTGTCTTAATTATCAATCTGTCCTTTGGCATCATGACGCGCGCCGCGCCGCAAATGAATGTTTTTTCCCTTGGTTTCCCGATTGGTATGATGTTTGGGTTATTTATTGTCTGGGTAAGTGTGAGTGGTTTGTTGCCGCAGTTTGACCGTATCGCTCAACAGACATTCGTCTTCTTACGTGAGTTGCAGGGCGCTTAACGTGTTGACTATGAAGATAAAAAAATAATGACGGTAACCCATGGCTGAAGAAAACGAAGAAGGTCAAGAAAAAACCGAAGACCCCACCCCCAGGCGCATTGAAAAAGCGAAAGAGGAGGGTCAGGTTGCGCGATCTAAAGAGCTTAATACAGCCGCGTTGCTAATTATTGGTACGGGCGGTTTGTTGGTGTTCGGAACACAAATTGGCAAAACGATGACTGATATTATGAAATCAAGCTTCGTGATTCCTAGAGAAGCGATTTTTGATACCAATCAAATGGGTCTTCATCTCTATCGGGTTGCAGTAGACGGGGGGTTAGCGATTTTACCGCTATTGGTTACCTTGTTTATCGCTGGCATTGCGGGATCCATTGCGCTCGGTGGTTGGTTAATTTCAGGAAAAGCAATTGCGCCAAAGTTCAGCCGCATGAGCCCTTTAAAGGGGTTGAAGCGAATGTTTTCTATGAAATCGCTTGTCGAGCTGGTGAAGGCGGTCGCTAAAGTTTCCTTAGTTTTATTTTTTGCCATTATATTGTTGCGCGTACAGACTGATGCGTTGCTGAAAATAGGCGACCAAGCAACCATTCCTGCTATGATTAATTCCGCAGATATCATTGGATGGACCTTCTTTCTACTGTCTTGCACCATGATTATTATTGCTATGCTCGACGTACCATTCCAGATTTATGACCATACAAAAAATCTGCGAATGACCAAGCAGGAATTGAAAGATGAATTTAAAGATACAGAAGGTAAGCCTGAAGTAAAGGGGCGCATTCGTCAGTTGCAAAGAGAAATTTCGCAGCGCCGTATGATGCAAGATGTTCCCGAGGCCGATGTTGTTATTACTAACCCTACGCACTTCTCGGTTGCGTTGCGTTATAAACCCGAAAAAGATGCAGCCCCTATTTTACTTGCGAAGGGTGCCGATGAAGTAGCGATGAAAATTCGAGAGATCGCACGCAAAAATGATATTGAAGTGGTCTCCGCACCCCCGCTCGCGCGCTCTGTTTACTACCACACTGAAATCGGTGACGAAGTGCCTTCGGGTTTGTATATGGCGGTTGCGCAAGTGCTCGCATACGTTTTCCAAATTAAGCAGTTTAAGCGTCGAGCAGCAACTAAACCTAGCATGCCTGAGTTTCCTATTCCTGACGATTTGAAGCGTGACGATTAAATTAACGAGTTCAGCATGATGTGATCATTTTCCGTTGTTTTCTGACGATAACGATTGATTAATTTTTAGGCAGATATTTTTTTATCTATATGAAATATATAGAAATAAACCTATCGGTTCGGTTTTTGCAGACAAGCCTATCAAATAAAGATGATGTCGATTCTCTGACGCAGCATCTATGATAAACATCAGCAAGAAGCCCTTGGCATGCAATCAGCGCTTAATTTTAACCAGCTCAAGTTAATTCAAAATCACCTGGCAATCCCCATTGTGCTCGTCGCAATTTTGGGAATGATGATTTTGCCCGTCCCTCCTTTTCTATTGGATCTTTTATTTACCTTCAATATTGCGCTCTCGCTCATTGTTTTGCTTGTTTGCCTCTATGCATTGCGACCCATGGAATTTGCTATTTTTCCTACCGTACTTTTGGTCGCGACATTACTGCGTTTAGCGTTGAATGTTGCTTCCACTCGGGTTGTTCTGTTAGAGGGTCATCAAGGTGGCGATGCCGCGGGTAAGGTCATTGAGGCATTTGGCGAGGTAGTCATTGGCGGCAATTATGCTGTTGGGTTAGTGGTGTTTGCGATCTTGATGATTATCAATTTCGTCGTGGTCACTAAAGGCGCCGGGCGCGTGTCCGAGGTCAGTGCACGCTTCACTTTAGATGCGATGCCTGGAAAACAAATGGCTATTGATGCCGACTTGAATGCAGGCCTGATCAACCAGGAGGAAGCTAAGTCTCGCCGTGAAGAGGTCGCAACGGAAGCCGATTTCTATGGCTCAATGGATGGTGCGAGTAAATTCGTACGCGGTGACGCAGTTGCGGGTTTGCTGATCTTAGCGATCAATCTTATTGGTGGATTAGCCATAGGTATGATGCAACATGAGCTCGCTTTTAATGATGCGATGCAAAAGTATTCATTACTAACGATCGGTGATGGTCTTGTTGCGCAGATTCCGTCGCTGCTTCTCTCGACGGCGGCCGCGATTATGGTCACGCGTGTGAGCACGTCAAAAGACATGTCGGCGCAAGTAATAGATCAGATGTTTCTGTCTCCAAAGGCGCTTTATATCGCTGCCGGTATTTTGATAGTGATGGGTTTAGTGCCTGGGATGCCACATTTTGCATTCTTAGGTTTAGGTGCATTGATTACAGGGCTTGCTTGGTACAGCAATAAGAAACGCCAAGAAAAATCAGTCGAAGTTTATGATGGTCCGGTACCGCCAGGAATGGGTGCTCAGCGCAATGCGGCAGGTCAGTCTATTGGACGAGAAAACGGCGCCTTAGAGGCCCTGCCTCCTGGTCAAGACCCAGCTGAAAGCTCTAACAAAGAGCTGGGTTGGGAGGATGTCACGTCGGTCGATATTATTGGTTTAGAAGTGGGTTATCGCTTGATTCCGCTCGTTGATAAAAGCCAAGGTGGTCAGCTGTTAGGTCGTATAAAAGGTGTTCGTAAGAAGCTTTCGCAAGAACTCGGATTTTTAATGCCGTCCGTACATATTCGTGACAACTTGGATCTGATGCCGAACGTTTATCGCATCGCCCTGATGGGTGTGGGTATTGCCGAAGCTGAGATTCATCCAGACCGAGACTTAGCGATTAATCCGGGTCAAGTATTTGGCAAAGTGGAGGGGATAGAGGGCAAAGACCCCGCGTTTGGAATGGACGCCATTTGGATTGAGGAGTCGCAAAAAGACCATGCCCAATCATTAGGTTACACCGTCGTTGATGCGAGTACAGTGGTGGCGACACACCTGAACCAGGTGCTGCAGAAGCATGCCTATGAATTGTTAGGGCATGAAGAAGTTCAACAATGGATTGATCAATTAGCCAAGCTTGCACCTAAACTTGCAGAGGAGCTTGTGCCAACCACGCTTTCTGTCAGTACCTTACTCAAAGTGTTAAAGGAGCTGCTTCAGGAAGATGTGCCCGTGCGAGATATGCGTTCTATTGCTGAAGCGTTAATCAATGTAGCGCCGAAAGGCGCCGAAGCTATCCAGCTAACCGAGGCATGTCGTCAGGGTTTAAAGCGAATGATCATTCAAAACCTTGTTGGAGCCGAAACGGAGATTCCAGTCATTACCCTAGACCCTGAACTGGAACAGCTATTGCTTAAGTCACTGCAGCAGTCACAAAAAACCGGCGCGCCTGATGACATTGGCTTAGTGCTTGAGCCACGTATTATTGAAAGTTTGCAAAGTTCTCTAGGGGATGCGGTGCAGCGGCAAGAAATGATGGGTAAGCCAGCAATTCTGTTGGTTTCGGCGCCTTTACGGGCCTCGTTAGCGCGTTTTGTTCGGTTTATAAGTGATAGCTTAAAAGTGATTTCTTATCAGGAAGTTCCAGATAATAAACAGATAAATATCGTCGCAACGGTAGGTCAATAAATTGACGGATCAGGAAGGATAATATGAAAGTACAACGTTTTTTCTCACATTCTATGCAGGAAGTATTGCGTATGGTTAGAGAAGAATTGGGTCCTGACGCCGTCATTTTGTCAAACAACAAAGTGCCTGGTGGTATTGAGGTCGTTGCGACCACTGAATATGAAGAGCCGAGGGAGACGGAGGTTTTCTCATCTGCTCTGCGAGAATCTTCAGAGAGGCCGAGCGCTTCAGCTGTTGCGAGAATGCAAGCAGAGAAAAGCTTACATCTTCAAGATGAATTAGATAAAGCGAAACAGCGTATTCAATCGGCGCAACATTTGGGTAAATCCTCTCAGCAATTGAGCGGCCAGCCGGCTGAAGTGAGCCCATTAGATGAAGAAATATACGTACAAGACTCGGTCGTCAATCAAGCGCCGCCGACGGTCGATGCAAAAGCGCTAAACGAAGTGCACGCAGAGTTAAAATTGTTGAAAGGTTTGATTGCACAACAGACCCTGCAGGCCGCAGTGCCCGCCGAGGCAAGCACTAGCGGAATGACCACCGTTCAGAAAAGTATTAGTGAACGATTGGAGGCGCTGTCTTTTAAACGTAGCTTACGCGAGAAATTGGTTTCGGCTGTGGTCAAGGCGTCTGACTTTGATTTGGCTTGGCAGAAAATCCGGGAGGGATTGGCTGGACGTATTCAAGTTGAGCGCAGCGAAGTAATTGATTTAGGCGGAGTTGTGGCTTTAGTGGGTCCTACGGGAAGTGGTAAAACCACCACTATTGGCAAATTAGCGGCGCGATATGTAATGAAGTATGGGGCAGAGGGTATTGCCTTGGTTACAACTGATCGCTTTAGAATCGCGGCACAAGAGCAGTTAAAAGTTTACGGGCGTATTTTGAATGTTCCGGTTCATATCGTGGATGAGACGCGCAGTCTTGACAGCGTTTTAGATAGTTTGTCATCGAAAAGATTAGTGCTAGTTGATACAGCGGGTCTTATTCCAAGTGATGCGGCTTGGGCGGAACAGTTAAAAGAATTAAAAATGTCTGCGCATCGCGTCCAGTCTTATCTTGTTGCACCGGCTGTCGACCAATTTCAGGTGATGTACTCGAATTTTAAACATTACGATATGGTTGGGTTGCAGGGCGTAATTGTCTCGAAAATTGATGAAGCGGTCAGTTTGGGCGAAACCATTAGCTTTTTGATTGAGTCAAAATTGTGTGCGGCCTATTTGACTGATGGTCAGCGCGTGCCAGAGGATATAGGCCTTTTAGACAGTGTCGAACTTATCGATCGTGCTGAAAATCTGCTTGATAAGCCCGAGCGCTGGGTAAGTATGTCGAGTGATAGCGGTAATGAATCGCCTGATTTTTCAGGTTCTAAATACACGTATTCTGCTTAGTTTATTTGCGAAGGCTTTGCTAGAATGATGGGTTGCTGCATCATGGGCTAAATCCAGTGGCAAGCGTCAGGGGTGACGTTTTAATGTGAAGACCTATTACAACAACTAGAATAGAAGTAAAAAGAGGAAACATCCCCATATGTCGAGTCCAGTTCAAGTCATAGCAGTTACGGGCGGGAAAGGCGGTGTCGGAAAAAGTAATGTCTCTATTAATCTTGCGCTTGCTTTGGCTGATAAAGGTAGGCGGGTTGTATTGCTGGATGCCGACTTAGGCTTAGCTAATATCGATGTTTTGTTAGGCATTACATCGAAAGGCAACATTGCAGATGTGATTAGCGGTGAAGCATCGCTCAAAGATATCCTTGTTGATGGACCTCATGGAATAAAGGTGGTGCCGGCTTCATCCGGCACACAGAAAATGGTCTCGCTAAACCATTTAGAGCATGCCGGCTTGATCAACGCCTTTGCTGAAATTGCCGATGATCTTGATGTGCTAATTGTAGATACGGCTGCCGGTATTTCTGATGGCGTGGTGTCATTTTTAAGAGCCGCACAAGAAGTGATGGTGGTGGTCTGTGATGAGCCCACTTCAATTACCGACTCATACGCATTGATAAAGCTATTGAACCGTGACTATGACATGTATCGGTTTCGTGTTTTAGCGAACATGGTTAAAAGCTCGGAAGAAGGCAAACATTTGTTTTCAAAATTAACCACCGTTACCGAGCGCTTCCTTGATGTTGCGTTGCAATATGTCGGACATGTGCCCTACGACGAAGCAGTAAAAAAAGCTGTGCAGCGTCAACGCCCAGTACTCGAGGCCTACCCGCGTGCAAAAGCATCACTCGCATTAAAGGCGCTGGGAGATAAAGCGGATACCTGGCCATTGCCGAGTACACCAAGAGGGCATTTAGAATTTTTTGTTGAACGTTTAGTGCAAGCCTAACTTGAAGATGTCGGCCTGAGGTAATGACCGTGACAAAAAATAGTGCCTCAATGCGTTTAAGCAGGTTCCATGTATAGGGAAGACCAAAATCAGTATGTTGATGCCTTAATTCAGCAACATGCGCCTCTCGTTAAGCGCATTGCGCATCATTTAATAGCAAAACTTCCGGCGAGTGTGATTGTTGATGATCTAATCCAATCTGGCATGATTGGTCTGCTTGAGGCTGCTCGTAAATTTGAATCTAATCGTGGTGCAAGCTTTGAAACGTATGCGGGTATTCGTATTCGTGGTGCCATGATGGATGAGATGCGTAAGGGTGATTGGGTGCCTCGCTCTGTGCATCGCAATGCGAGACGTATTGCGGAAGCAATAAAATTAATCGAAGATCGCGAGGGTCGCGACGCCAGAGACGAAGAGGTGGCCGACCAGTTGAATATGACCTCAGAGGAGTATTTTGCTTGTCTGAGGGATAGCAATAGCGGGAAGTTATTTAGTTTAGATGCATTAAATGATCAAAATGATAGCGAATCGGCCGTTAACATAGAAATAGCCGGATCTGATGGCGATAATCCAGGCGCTGAAACGCAAGAGCTAGCCTTTAAGCAGGCGTTGGTGAATGAAATTGATCAGCTGCCTGAAAGAGAGAAACTGGTGTTGTCCCTCTACTACGAAAAAGAGATGAATTTAAAGGAAATAGGATTGGTATTGTCGGTAAGTGAATCGAGAGTGAGTCAAATTCACTCACAAGCTGCAATGCGATTGAAGTCTCGAATGACGGCCTGGGAAGACTAATCTAAGCCGAGTAAAGCATATGTCAAATGGCATGATTTTAGGTTTCATACAGATAACGTAACTTTAGAAAAAAAAGCTGGCTAGATAACTAACAAGGGCTAGACTGTAGGATGAAGTTTGGAACGCTAGTACAGGTTTCGACGTGATGGAGGTCGATTTGAATAAAGATATGAAAATCCTTGTGGTAGACGACTTTTCTACCATGAGACGAATAATTAAAAACCTGTTGCGAGATCTTGGTTTTACTAACACTGACGAAGCAGATGATGGCAGTACCGCATTACCTATGCTGAAAACTGGAAAGTATGATTTTCTGGTAACCGACTGGAATATGCCTGGGATGACTGGTATTGATCTTTTGAAGACAGTTAGAGCGGACGATAGTCTAAAAACGCTCCCGGTCCTCATGGTTACTGCCGAAGCAAAGCGCGATCAAATCGTTGCGGCTGCGCAAGCTGGCGTAAATGGCTATGTAGTCAAACCTTTTACTGCGGCGGTGTTGAAAGAAAAAATAGAAAAAATATTTGAGCGAATTGATTCTTAACTCCTTCAAAATATTCGCTAACAACAGGCAATCCCTTACCTATGACAAACAGTAAAGAAATGGGCGGAAGTTTTGACGAATTTGAAAACTCGTTAAAGGTTCAGTCTAGTAAATTGAAATCTCTGGTTGATGATGGTGATGTCGCTGGAGCGTTGGAAGTTATCTCTGAGTTAAACAATGCGCGCGATACTCGCCTTTATTTAGAAGTGGGTTTATTAACCCGCAGTTTGCACGAATCAATTCGAAACTTTCAGATTGACACGAGCGGTTCAACAACCGAGGAGCTATCAAAAATAGAGGATGCGTCTGACCGGCTTGCTTATGTGGTGGAAATGACCAATAAAGCGGCTAATAAAACGCTGGATTTGGTCGAAGAAACAATGCCATTTGCTGCGCAAATGAAAAATGAAGCGCAAAGCCTAAAGCAAGAATGGGATCGTCTTCGACGTAAAGAAATGACGCCCGGCGAGTTTCGTAAGTTAACGACGCGTATCGATACGTTTTTAGAGGCGCTAACCAAAGATTCAGGCAAAGTGCATGAAAACTTGTCTGCAATTTTGTTAACGCAAGATTTTCAGGATCTTACTGGCCAGGTAATTAATCGGGTGACAAGTTTAGTTAAAGATGTTGAAGAAAACCTCGTTAACCTAGTAAGGATGGCCGGCTCGGTCGATGCGATTACCGGAACTGTGCATGACCTTGCAGAGGTAGAAAATGGTATTGAGGGAGAAGGGCCGCAAATGAATGCAGCGCAGCGCGAAGACGTTGTGAGCGGTCAAGATGACGTAGATGATTTGTTATCTAGCCTAGGCTTCTGAGGATTTATCCATGGCGTTTGTTGCAGATGAAGAGATTTTACAAGACTTCCTTGTAGAGTCGGGTGAAATACTTGAACTTCTATCTGAGCAGCTTGTGGAGCTTGAGCAAAACCCGCACGATCATGACCTTTTAAACGCAATTTTTCGTGGTTTTCATACGGTTAAGGGCGGTGCAGGTTTTTTACAATTAGACGCACTCGTTGATTGTTGTCACGTCGCTGAAAACGTCTTCGATATTCTGCGTAATGGAAAACGCTCTGTCGACGCCGACCTCATGGATGTCGTCTTACGTGCCCTTGATAGCGTGAATAGCATGTTTGAAGAGGTGCGAGCAGGGAATGATCCGAGTCCAGCTGACCCCGTATTACTGAAAGATTTAGAACGATTTGCTTGTGAGGAGGTGGCTGCGTCAGGCGCGGAAAATGAGCTCGTTGAGTCTACCCAAACGGTTTCGTCTACAGAAAGCACAGTAGCCGTTGATGAGCACTCGATGTCGTCCGAGCAGCGAGAAGATATTGTTAGCCAAATTGCGTCAGCAAATGGTGATATTACCGACGATGAGTTTGAGCAGTTGTTGGATGCATTGGATAGTCCGGCGTCTAATTCGCCTGCCGTCTCATCGCCGCCGGCTAGCGCCAAAAGCGCTGTACAAAATGATCAAATAACCGATGACGAGTTTGAAAAATTACTGGACGATTTGCATGGTGAAGGTAGTTTTGATTCCGGTAATCTAGGTGCAGCCGAACGTACCGAGCCCAACCAGTCGAATGCAAAAGAAGCGCCCAACTCAGACCTGATTTCCGACAACGAATTCGAGGACTTGCTAGATTCCTTGCATGGTGCGGGTAACAGCCCAACCGCATCGACTGATGGCTCAACGTCCAGCGTTAAGCCCGTTAGTATGGTCACAACGACCTCTGCAACGCCCCAAACGCAGCCCAGCAAGCAAAAACCGGCTGCGACGTTTAAGCCTAAGCCTAAACCTAAGTCCGAATCAATTGTCACTGAAACGACCGTCCGGGTCGACACCAAGCGTCTCGATGACATTATGAATATGGTGGGCGAGCTGGTCTTGGTGCGCAACCGTTTGAAGCGTTTAGGCGATGGCAGTCAGAACGAACCGTTGCAGAAGGCGGTCTCTAACCTTGATGTCGTGACGGGTGATCTGCAGTCAGCCGTGATGAAAACTCGCATGCAACCGATTAAAAAGGTATTCGGCCGTTTCCCGCGCGTGGTGCGTGATTTGGCGCGTAATTTAGAGAAAGAAGTTAAGTTAGTGCTTCAAGGTGAAGAGACGGATTTAGACAAGAACTTAGTTGAGGCTCTCTCAGATCCTTTGGTGCATTTAGTTCGCAATGCCGTCGATCACGGTATCGAAATTCCTGAAATACGCGAAGCAAACGGAAAAGCGCGTGCCGGTGAAGTTATTTTATCTGCACAACAAGAAGGTGATCATATTTTGCTTCTTATTCGTGATGATGGCGCTGGCATGGATCCGAATGTGTTGCGCAGAAAGGCGGTGGAGAAGGGATTGTATGACCATGACGCTGCAGAGCGTTTATCAGACAATGAATGCTTTAATTTGATTTTTGCACCCGGTTTCTCCACCAAAGATGAAATTTCAGACGTTTCAGGTCGGGGTGTGGGCATGGACGTTGTGAAGACTAAAATCACTCAGCTCAACGGTACGGTCAATATCGATTCCGAGCTGGGCGTCGGGTCCACCTTAACGATCAAAGTTCCGCTGACGCTTGCGATCATGCCGACGCTTATGGTGAAGCTTGAGCAGCAGTCTTTTGCTTTTCCACTCGTAAGTGTGGTGGAGATTTTTCACTTGGACCTGACAAAAACAAACGTCGTAGATGGTCAAGAATGTATTGTGGTTAGGGAAAATGTTTACCCTTTATTCCACATTAAACGTTGGCTAGTAAAAGATTACGGGCCTGAAACTGAAGCGGCTCACGTTGTGATTGTGGCCGTTGGCACGCAGCGAGTTGGTTTTATTGTTGATCAGTTGGTGGGTCAAGAAGAAGTGGTGATTAAACCTTTGGGGGGCATGTTGCACGGCACGGCAGGTATGGCAGGTGCAACGATTACTGGCGATGGACGAATTGCGCTTATTCTCGATATTCCGAGTTTACTGCAACGCTACGCGTAGTTAGAAGCAAAGGCAGTAAATATTTAACGACGGAGGTTCGTTAGTTCGATGAGTGTAAGGGTTCTGATAGTTGATGATTCAGCTTTTTTTCGTAAGCGTGTAACCGATATCCTATCGAGTGTCCCCTCTATTGAGGTAATCGGCACGGCATCAAATGGTTTAGAAGCCGTCGAAAAAGCGAAATCGCTGGCGCCTGATGTCATCACGATGGATTACGAAATGCCAGTCATGGACGGGCTAACTGCTGTCCGTCGAATTATGGCAGAAAGTCCTAGCGCGATTTTAATGTTTTCTTCGCTTACATACGAAGGTGCTAGAGTCACTCTAGATGCGCTCGAAGCGGGTGCGATGGACTTTTTACCCAAAAACTTCGAAGACATTGCTCGTGATGCGAGCAAGATGCAGGATGTCTTAAAATCTCGTATCTTAGCGATCTCGAAAAGCTCGCCGCGACGATCTCAATTAAGACGTAAGATGATACCGTCAAGCCACGCAAATGAGAGGCGAGAACAACCAGCTAAATTAGGACGGTCAGCGGCAAACCTTAGCCCTAGTTCAGCATCCAGGTTAGCAACTCGATCATCATTAGAATCCCCTCAAGCGAAGTCAATTAAGCCAATTAATCGAACACGTGCGCATCTGAGAAAGCCCGCGGGGTGCGATATTGTGGCGATTGGTACCTCTACAGGGGGCCCCGTTGCGCTGCAAAAAGTCATTTCGACCTTGCCTGCTAACTTTCCGGTACCGATTTTGCTAATTCAACATATGCCGGCCACATTTACCCCAGCCTTCGCTGAACGCTTAGATGGTTTAAGTGCGTTGCGCGTTAAGCAAGCTGATGACGGTGAGGACGTGTTGCCAGGCAATGTGTACTTGGCGCCAGGCGGGAAACAAATGCTAATTAATGATCGCGCCGGGCGGAAGCGAATTATGATTCACGAGGGGGATGAACGCTTAACCTACAAGCCCTCTGTTGATGTGACGTTTGGTTCAGTCGCCAAAAGTTTTGCGGGGAAGGCATTGGCGATCGTATTAACTGGCATGGGTGCGGATGGTCGCGAGGGAAGCCGTCTATTGAAATCCTCAGGTTCGAGAGTTTGGACCCAGACCGAGGCGACTTGTGTTGTGTATGGCATGCCGCAAGCGGTCGATAAAGCAGGTTACTCGGACGAACGTCTAGATATTGATGAATTTTCGGAAAGAATAATAAACGAGTTTAGCTGATGGACTATTTAAGTATTGTCGGCCTATTACTAGGCATACTGGCCATTGTGGGCGGTAACGCTGTAGAGGGTGGGGTCGTTGCCTCGCTCATGAATGGGCCTGCAGCACTTATTGTCATTGGTGGCACGTTTGCCGCTATTCTTATTCAAACCCCGCTCGCAACCCTAAAGCACGGGTTTCGCATGTTTGGTTGGATATTTTCACCGCCCTTTGTTTCGCTTGAAGATGGCGTTGAAAAAGTTGTGGGTTGGAGCATGCGTGCGCGAAAAGAAGGCTTGTTGGGTCTCGAAAAAATAGCTGAGAAAGAAGCGGATCCATTTTGTAGTAAAGCGCTTGCGTTATTAGTAGACGGGTCGGAGCCTGAATCGATCAAAAGTGTCTTGGATGTTGAACTTTTGTCACGAGAACACTGGGATCTCAATGGCGCCAGAATTTATGAAAACATGGGTGGCTATTCGCCGACCATTGGTATTATCGGCGCGGTTATGGGTTTAATTCATGTTATGACCAATCTCGCAGACCCCTCCTCTTTGGGCCAGGGGATCGCGACGGCATTTGTTGCGACCATTTATGGTGTGGCCTTGGCAAACCTCTTGTTATTTCCGGTTGCAGGTAAGTTAAGAGCGATTATCGCTAATCGCGCGCTGTATCATGAGATGATGATTGATGGTGTGATTTCGATTGCCGAAGGCGAAAACCCGCGGGCTTTAGAAATGAAATTGAATGGTTACCTGCTCGCTCAACCGGGTAATTAGTTTTAAAACGAGGCCGTGTTATGTTGCGCAGAAAAATTCAAGAAGAATCGCATCGTGACCGCTGGCTTGTTTCTTATGCAGATTTCATAACCTTGTTGTTTGCCTTCTTTGTCGTCATGTATTCAATTTCTTCTGTAAATGAAGGCAAATATAAAGTCTTGTCCGAAACGCTCGAAGGAATTTTTAACGTGCGTCAAACGACCATGAAACCTATTCAAGTGGGCGATGAGGCGGCTCGAGCGGAGTATCCGCTGGAGGGAGATGAATTGATACGACCGATACCGACCAGCCCAGAAGAAATTAACGAAAAGCGTAAACCGGAACCAGATGATGTGTTGGAACAAATAGCGGGTGAATTTTCCGAGAGTTTTAATGACTTGGTTTTTGACGATCAAGTAGAGGTTCAGCTTTTGGATGAATGGTTGGAGGTATCCCTCAAGGATCAAGTTATTTTTCAAAGTGGTGGAGTGGAGCCTGCGGACAATGCATTCCCCATTATTCAGACTATTGCGAGAGTTTTGCGTGATCACAAGAACGGTATTTTAGTTGAAGGCCATACCGATAATTTCCCGATCCGCAGTGAGAAATATCAATCAAATTGGGAGCTGTCTGCGGCACGCGCCGCGACCTTTGTTCAATACCTCGCGATAGAAGGGATAGAAGAGCCGAGAATGGTAGCAGCAGGGTTTGGTGAGTTTCGTCCATTGGCACGAAACGATACCCCTGCTGGACGAACAAAAAACCGACGCATCGTGTTACTGATTTCCCGTACCACCGATGTACACCAGGCTTTGCTAAATTAGTAGCTTGATCACAACTGTCTTTCTAATCCTTTCATAATCCGACACGCCGCTCTTCCGTTAAAACGTCCGCTTTGACAGAGTAAGTTTCATTTTATTGCTGGCGGTTAGATCCGTTACAGAATGGCACACCATATGCATTTACACTGAAAAACGTCAATTAATCGGCAATTGTTATCTGGTTTAAGGCCCTTTTTTGTGGTCTTAGTGCTATGATTTGCCGCCTAATTAGACGGCTAAATTGAATAGAATATAAACGGGAGTTCTTACAACGTGCGTATCTGGGCAATCGCGAATCAAAAAGGCGGGGTTGGCAAAACCACGAGTGTCGTGTCATTAGGCGGCTTGCTCGCAAAAGAAGGGAAACGTGTACTGATCATGGATCTTGATCCGCACGGCTCATTGACTAGTTATTTTAAGTATGACCCAGATTCCATTGAACAAAGTGCTTTTGACTTGTTCATGCATCAAGGCAAAGTGCCTGATGGCTTGCCTGAGCAACTGATAACCTCAACGTCTTGCCAGGGTTTAGATTTGTTGCCCGCATCGACCGCTTTAGCGACACTTGAGCGCCGAATGGTGGGGGTCGATGGCATGGGGCTCATTATCTCTAAAGCGTTGGCGATGCTTTGGGATCAATATGACTACGTGCTCATTGATAATTCACCGTCGCTTGGCGTTTTGATGATAAACGCCTTGGCGGCCAGCCAGCAGCTCGTGGTACCGGTGCAAACAGAATTTTTAGCGATTAAAGGTCTTGAGCGTATGATGCATACCTTAGGTATGGTGATCAGGTCGCAAAAAAGTAACCTTCAACATATGATTTTGCCGACAATGTTTGATCGCCGCACGCAGGCCTCCGCGCAGAGCTTACGTACGATTAAACAAACATGGGGTGATGAAGTTTGGCGATACGCAATACCTGTTGATACTAAATTCCGAGATGCGAGTATGGCTGGATTGGTCCCCTCTGCATTGGACAATTCGACACATGGTGTTCGCGCATATCGTAAATTATTGGAAACACTTAAAGAGAAATCGCCCAACGGGCTTTAGTACTCTAAGGCTTAGCGATGCAAATAGCTTTAGCAGGTTCGTCATTTATGCGAATGTTATTATGCCATGTGGTTTTTGATGGAGACGAAGCCTGTGGCTAATTCAAAGCGACCTTTGTCGTCCCGAACCGCTGAGCAGAAAAAACAAGCCACGATTGATATCTTGTCCGATTATTTTGATAGCTGTTTTTCGGACACGACGCCTGAAATGGACCGTTCTGCTGAAGTATTAAGCGAATCGAACGAGTCGATTAAAGCGATTGATAATGCATCGATGTTTGTGTCTGACCCTTCGCAAAACAAACGAACAACCCAATCACAAAATCAGGTTAAAAGTTTTGGGAATAGCTCCACGGCGTATTCGTCTCCTCTTGTACCGTATGTGAAAACATCGGCCAGTCGAAATATAGCGGCTGTCGATTATCAGCCGGAGCTCGCAGAGAGGCCAGTTGTTATACCGGCATTAATGCCTAAAATGGCGCCAACGGAAACACCTGAATCACAAGCGCTCACACAAAGTGATTTGGTGAAAGCCTCTGAAATTGATGCAACATTACCCATTGACCCAGCGAACGAACGACCGCTACGCAAAGCTCAAGTAATCGAGTCGAGCAGTGAGCCCGCAGAGTCGATTTCAGCTGAACCACCGACTCCGAATAGCCGCGTGACGGCGTTTCGTGATCATGCTGAATTTGAAGCGCTGTTATTTTCCGTTAAAGGTTTAACCTTAGCCGTTCCGCTTGTTTCATTGGGCTCGATACATAAGATCGAGCATGGTTTTACACCAATCGTTGGGCGCGCGTCTTGGTTTATGGGCTTGTATCGCGTTGGAGAGCGTAACTTGCAGGTTGTCGATACGTCAGCGTGGGTGATGCCAAATAAACACGAGTCTCTCGGGCAAGACGATTATCAGTTTCTGATTCGCCTCGGCGACAGCAACTGGACGTTGGCCTGCGATAAGGTGTTGCAGTCGATGAAGATTAACCAAGACGAAATCAAGTGGCGCACCAAACAAGGTAAACGGTCATGGCTAGCCGGTACCCTTAAGTCACATATGTGCGCGCTTCTAGACGTCGAGCGGATGTCGGTATTGTTGGATCAAGATCGCTTACATATTGATAATTAAGCGGTGACGGTTGCGCTTGCTCAAAGATTGCTGGCATAGATTGTGCGATAGACTATATTAACAAGGGTAATTGTTAGTTTTTTGGCGCATCCGTTCAATAAAGCTATTAATAAGAAAGATTGCTCATACATAATTTGGGGTTGTAAATGTCAGCCAATACAGTTCATAGCAGCGACGCTGCGGAAGATAAAATTCTACAGTATGTCACTTTTCGTCTAGAAGAGGAGACTTACGGCATCAACGTGATGCAGATACAAGAGGTATTGCGGTATACCGAAATCGCTCCGGTTCCTGGGGCGCCTGATTATGTGCTCGGCATCATTAATTTGCGAGGCAATGTTGTAACGGTTATCGACACGCGTAAACGATTTGGCTTGATGCAGGCTGATGTGAGCGATCATACACGCATTGTGGTTCTCGAACTGGAGGGTCAGGTTGTTGGTGTACTCGTCGATTCTGTTGCCGAAGTGGTTTACCTACGTCAGTCTGAAATAGAAACGGCGCCAAATGTTGGGAATGAAGAAAGTGCGCGCTTTATTCAAGGCGTCTGCAATAAAAGTGGTGAACTCATTATTTTAGTTGAGTTCGAGAAAATGTTGTCTGAAGAAGAATGGGCAGAAATGTCCGACTTTTAGATATAGGTATTGCGGTTGTTTATGAATACGTTAAGTTTTTTGTCTGTATACATCTTGCCTGCGGTTGCAGTGTTCGCTTTGCTATCCGCTTTATTTTTGCGGAATAAAGAAGGTAAGCAGCAAGCGCATCGCCTTGCTCAAATTGAAACGCTTGTGGAGGGCTTGTCGCAAGAATTAATCGGGATGACCCATGCGGCGAATGGTGTGGGTCGAAAAGTACAACGGCTCGAATTTCAAAGTAATAAGTTAACGTCTACATTAGACGATTTGAAGAAGAACGCTCCATCACAAGTTTCATACACAGAGGCAACGCGCTTGGTGAATCTGGGTGCGAGCCTCGAAGATCTGATGAATACCTGTGGGATATCGCGTCCTGAAGCGGAGCTAGTGCTAGCGATGACAAAAAAAGCGCAAAAGCAAGAGGATGTCCCAGTGTTGCAGGCCCAATCTTTTAGGACGTAACTTTTTCGATAGTACGGCACAAAAAAAAGCCCTAATACATTAGGGCTTTTTTTGTGCGCGCGGGCTTCGTTTTGCTTTATGCAGCCCTGAGATGCTTCAATGCTTCATTGATTGCACTTGAACGGTGCGCTTGTTCCTTACTGGGTTCCGTTTTGTGGAGTAGCTGTCTGTTGACATAACTGTCAACAACACTTGTGGCCAGTGGTGTAATGCTTACAAATTTAACCGAAAGTGCATAAGTTTCACGCGATAAGCGTTGCACGCTAAATGCTTGGCAGCCAGCATCAATTCGCCCAAAGCCGGCGAGACCGAATGATACTTTAAGCGCCTGTGGGCTGCGCGGCGCAACGCTTTTAACGTTAGGTATCAGTGTATCTAAGGTTAAACGGTCACAGTGCAGTGTGATGCCATCTCTCGCTATTGTTTCTAATTTAGCTTCAATGGTGCCTTCGCCTGTCAAGACAGATGCATTACCCTGCGCATTAACTTGGGTGTGATAAATTAAGCCGCGCGCCATTATTTTTCTCCAGAGTACAGACTGACAATCGATAATATTCCCGCATGGGCAATGTTGTATAAGCAAATTTGTTGCCTACCTTTTAACTGTATTAGAAATCGCCAGTTTCTTCGTGCCTTTTTTGTAACACTTTTGTTTACATTTGAAACCGCGTTGCAGCGTCCAATGCTCTATTTATTTTGTTTAAAATCTTAAAGATAGTGGCCTTATGCATCGCCACATCGTTGTTTTTGAGTTAGTCAGATAGGTTATCAAGATTGCTTTTCATAAGCCTGCATGACCGCACGCATAGATAACCTAACGGCATAGCAACGGGCATATAAAAAATAGGTCTAAATTAAAAATGTAAGTGCCTGCCGACTCCATAGCCCCTTGAGTCTGATTTCTGTACAATGCGCCACCCTGAGCTGCTGCAATCTTCATTTCGTAGGAACTAACTCATGTCAGACCCTAAACAAAAAGTTGGATTTGTCTCACTTGGCTGCCCAAAAGCGCTGGTTGACTCAGAGCGTATTCTGACGCAGTTAAAGTTAGACGGTTATGATGTGGTGCCGCGCTACGATGACGCGGATGTCGTGGTGGTGAACACCTGTGGCTTTATTGATTCGGCGAAAGAGGAATCGATGGATGCCATTAGTGAAGCCATGCGAGAAAATGGCAAAGTTATCGTTACTGGCTGCATGGGCAAGGGCGTTGATGCGGAGCGCATTAAAGCGGAAAATCCGGATGTTTTGAGTATTAGCGGGCCGGCAGATTATGATTCGGTGCTGAATACTGTTCATGAATATATTCCGCCAACTGAAAACCCCTCACACTACAGTGATTTAGTGCCCGCGCAAGGGGTAAAGTTAACGCCCAAACACTATGCATTTTTGAAAATATCGGAAGGGTGTAATCATCGCTGTGCGTTTTGCATTATTCCTCACATGCGCGGTGACTTAGTGAGTCGACCTATCTCTCATGTGGTTAACGAAGCGAGACAACTGGTCGAAAGTGGTGCACAAGAACTGCTTGTCATTTCACAAGATACAAGTGCCTATGGGGTTGATGTTAAATATAAGCTCGACTTTAACGCAGGGGCTGCGCTTGAAACGCGCATGCAAGATTTAGCAGTCGCATTGGGTGAGTTGGGGGTTTGGGTACGTTTGCATTATGTTTATCCGTATCCACACGTTGATAAGCTGATTCCTTTGATGGCCGAAGGTAAAATTCTACCTTATCTAGATATTCCATTTCAGCACGCGAGTAAGCGCGTGCTAAAAGCAATGAAACGGCCTGCGCACAGTGAAAAGGTTTTAGGTCGTATTCATAAATGGCGAGAAATTTGTCCAGATTTGACTATTCGTAGTACGTTTATTGTTGGGTTCCCTGGAGAAACTGAAGAAGATTTCCAAGAGCTTTTAGATTTCTTAGACGCGGCACAGCTGGATCGAGTGGGTTGTTTTATGTATTCACCAGTTGAAGGTGCGCCGGCGAATGATTTACCTGATCATGTGCCTGATGCCATTAAAGAAGACCGTCAACGTCGCTTCATGGAGAAGCAAGCCATCATCAGTGCAGCGCGGTTGCAGCGAAAAGTAGGGACACAGCAAGAAGTGTTAATTGATGAAGTGACGCCCGAAGGCGCGGTCGCGCGTACGAAGGGCGATGCGCCGGAGATTGACGGTCAGGTCTTTATTGATGGTGCCTCGCATCTTGTGCCAGGTCAAAGAGTGCTTGTTGAAATTGAAGAGGCCGATGAATATGACGTCTGGGCACATTTGATCTAACTATATTTTCGAGACGTTCGGCCTATGAAATAGTTAGGGTTCATTGCCTTGTGCATTAAAGTCACCCCAAAGCCATTGTAATACGCTTAGCGCAGCAACGGGTGCCGTTTCAGTGCGGAAAACTCGTCCACCCAACGTACACGCTTTAAAGCCTTTACCTAGCGCCGTTTTAATTTCACTCTCACTGAGTCCACCCTCAGGGCCGATTAACAAGTCCACTTGCTTGGGAATAGGCTGAATGTCTGTTAGTGCTTGGGTGTCGCGATGGTGAAACACCAGGCCTAACGTACCCTCAATCTTTTGGTTAATAAAGGTCTCTACGCTGACGATGCTCTCTATGTTAGGGACTGAAGCCCGACCGCTTTGTTCACACGCACTTATGGCTACCTGTCGCCAATGTTGGATACGTTTAATTTGACGTTCTGCACTGAGTTTTACCTCACAACGTGCGCTCGTGAGCGGGGTGATGCGTGATACACCGAGCTCGACACTTTTTTGAATGGCGTAATCCATACGGTCACCACGAGACATAACGATGCCTATATGAGTGTGGAGAGGTGACTCATTTTCACTTTTAATCGCCGCTACGATTTGCACGTTGACCTGTTTTTTTGAGACATCTGTAATCAGCGCCTCGTAAAAATGACCGTCGCCATTGAACAGCCGGACAGGGTCGCCTTTTTGCGCACGCAACACTTTCCCTAAATGCTGGGCCGCATGCTGATCGAGTTCCAATTTAGTATTTAGGTTGATTTTTTGTGGGGTATAAATGTTTGATTGGCGCACGCGTTTTTACTTTTAAGAAACCTGAGCACATTATGCGTAATCCGATAGCTGAGTGAAAGCCAGAACGTAAAAAGACCAGCATGCTGGCCTTTGGTAACTTGAAACTGAAACTGAAACTAGAACGTAATCCTTTCCTCTTCGCTTAAGCCTAGATTATCCCATACCCTCAAGCTTGGATCGGCCTGATTCATTGTGTAGAAGTGTAAGCCGGGCACACCTGCCTTCAACAAGTCTTCACACATTTTAGTGATCACCTCTTCACCAAATTTTTGAATGCTGAGTGTATCATCACCATAGGCTTCGAGCTGTTTCTTAATCCAGCGAGGTATCTCGGCCCCGCACATTTCGCTGAAGCGAACCAAGTTATTAAAGTTGATGATTGGCATAATGCCTGGCACCACAGGTAAGCTGACGCCAAGCGCTTCAATGCGATCAATAAAATAAAAGTATGAGTCCGCATTAAAGAAATACTGTGTGATAGCGCTACTTGCGCCAGCCTCAGCTTTACGTTTGAAGTTTAATAAATCAGCATCTGCACTCGGCGCCTGTGGATGGAACTCTGGGTAGGCGGCCACTTCAATATTAAAGTGGTTCCCACTATGCGCTCGGATAAACTCTACGAGCTCGTTTGCATATTTAAGTTCGCCTGCTGCACCACCCATGCCTGATGGCAGATCGCCACGCAGTGCGACGATACGATTGACGCCACGCTCCTTGTACATATCAAGCAACTGGGTAATATTTTCTTTTGTTGAACCGACGCACGACAGGTGAGGTGCTGTCGCGATGCCTTGATCCTGAAAATTCAGCACCGTATCTATGGTTCGTTCCTGTGTTGAGCCACCGGCACCATAAGTCACAGAAAAAAAGTCAGGTTTACGGCGTGCAAGTTCATCGCGAACGGTTTGCAGCTTCGCTTTACCGTCTTCAGTTTTTGGGGGGAAAAATTCAAAACTGAAACGGCGTTTGAATTGAAGTTGGCTTTTCATTTAAACCTCCTATGAGCGGGATAGGACGACGATGTCGCACCATCCCCCTGCAACGCTTTCCTTAATACTTGTAAGATTCTGGTTTGTAAGGCCCTTGTACTGGCACCTTAATATAGCCAGCCTGTTCGGTTGTAAGCACTGTGAGCACCCCACCAAAACCTTCCACCATATCTTTCGCAACTTCTTCGTCGAGTTTTTTCGGCAGTACTTTTACGTACAACGCATCTTTTTTCTCTGCCTCAGGCAGATCCGCAAATTTACGTTCCCAAAGGTACATTTGCGCGAGCACTTGGTTGGCGAACGAGCCATCCATGATTCGGCTTGGGTGCCCCGTTGCGTTGCCTAAGTTCACCAATCGACCCTCAGAGAGCAGGATCAAATGATCATTCTCTGCTTTGTCTCGATATATTTTATGAACTTGCGGTTTAACTTCTTCCCATGCCCAGTTTTCACGCATGTAAGCGGTATCTATTTCATTATCAAAGTGGCCGATGTTACAGACAACTGCGCCAGATTTGAGCGCTTGTAGCATGTTTGCATCACACACACCTGTATTACCCGTGGTCGTAACAATTAGATCCGTTTTGCTAAGCAGCTCTTGGTTAATGCCTGACAAATCGCCCGTGTTGATGCCGTTTATGTATGGAGATACAACTTCGTAGCCGTCCATACATGCCTGCATTGCGCAGATAGGATCCACCTCCGTTACTTTTACAATCATTCCTTCTTGAGACAATGATTGTGCCGACCCTTTACCGACGTCGCCATACCCAATAACAAGCGCTTTTTTACCTGAAAGTAAATGATCTGTGCCGCGTTTAATCGCGTCACTAAGCGAGTGACGGCAACCGTATTTGTTGTCGTTTTTCGATTTTGTAACCGAATCGTTCACGTTAATTGCCGGCACTTTCAGTGCATCTTCTTCCAGCATTTCTAGTAAGCGATGTACACCAGTTGTCGTTTCTTCTGAGATACCATTAATGTTGCTCAGCATTGCTGGGTATTTAGAGTGCACCATTTCCGTTAGATCGCCACCATCGTCGAGAATCATGTTGGCATCCCAAACGTCAGCGCTTCCTTTTTTATCTAGAATAGTTTGCTCAATACACCATAAAAACTCTTCTTCCGTTTCGCCTTTCCATGCAAAGACAGGAATGCCAGCCGCGGCGATTGCAGCGGCCGCATGATCTTGTGTTGAGAAAATATTACACGAAGACCAGCGGACTTCGGCGCCTAAATCGACCAGTGTCTCGATGAGCACAGCGGTTTGAATCGTCATGTGAATGCAGCCCATGATTTTGGCATTGGCCAGCGGCTGGTCTGCTTTATACTTGCGGCGAAGTGCCATTAGGGCGGGCATTTCACCTTCTGCGATATCAATTTCTTTACGGCCCCACGCGGCCAATTCAAAAAATTCTTCTGCGTTATAATTCGCAATTTTGTAATCACTAAAGCTGGTATCAATTTTTAGTACAGTAGACATAGATTATCTCCAATAGTTAAACGTTAGCCGCTGCTTTCAATGCGTCGACACGGTCTGTGCGTTCCCAAGTGAAGGCCGTAAAAGTTTTAGATTTCTTTTCGCCGCTTTCTTGGTAGTCATAACTTGCTTCAAATGGCTCACGTCCAAAGTGACCGTAAGCTGCAGTAATTTGGTACATCGGGTTAAGTAACTCCAACTGCGTTTGAATGGCATAAGGGCGCAAATCAAACACTTCGCGAATAATTTTCGCCAGTTCAATATCTGACGTTTTCCCCGTTCCGAAGGTATTTACCGAAACAGACGTCGGTTCTGCTACACCGATCGCGTAAGACACCTGTATTTCGCAGCGATCAGCCAAGTCAGCGGCCACGACATTCTTCGCTACATAGCGACCGTAGTAAGCCGCAGAACGGTCAACTTTCGATGGGTCTTTACCAGAAAACGCTCCGCCCCCATGACGGGCCATGCCGCCATAGGTGTCCACGATAATTTTACGGCCTGTTAAACCGGCATCACCGACGGGCCCACCGATAACGAAGTTCCCTGTTGGGTTAATATGGTAAAGCGTCTCTGCATGCAGCCACGCTTCAGGCAGCACTGGTTTGATGATGTTTTCAATGACCGCTTCGCGCAAATCGGCCAACGAAATAGAGGGGTCATGTTGGGTAGACAAGACAACGGCGTCTACTCTTGGGCTGTCACCCTCGTAATTAATGGTAACTTGCGATTTTGCATCAGGGCGCAGCCAAGGGAGGGTACCGTTTTTGCGTAACTCCGCTTGGCGTTCAACTAGCAAATGCGCATAGTACACCGGTGCGGGCATTAGCGTCGGCGTTTCATTGGTTGCATACCCAAACATCAGCCCTTGGTCACCTGCACCTTGGTCTTCAGGTTTTGACCGATCAACCCCTTGGTTAATATCCACAGACTGCTTACCGATGCCATTTAACACCGCGCAAGTAGCGCCATCAAACCCGACATCTGAACTGTCGTAGCCGATGTTTGTAATCACGTCGCGCACGATATCTTCTAAATCAACATAGCAGGACGTTGTGACTTCTCCTGCCACAACCGCCATCCCTGTTTTGACGAGCGTTTCAACGGCAACGCGTGCCCAGGGGTCCCGTGCGATAATCGCGTCTAAAACGGCGTCAGAAATTTGGTCAGCTACTTTATCCGGGTGTCCTTCTGAGACAGACTCCGATGTAAATATGCTGTATTCGCTCATGTTAATGTCCTTGAATTTATGTATTTACGGCGATTTGTATCGCCTTATCTGTTTTGACAAATCGATGTAATTGGATTTGAAAACCATTGCGCAAGCCAACAAACACGCTTTCATCAAGCAATAAATGCGCGCGCTCAGCCCAACTTACGAGCTCTTGGCTCTCAAAGCCAAGCCATAAATCACCGCAGTTTTGTTTTGTCCAATCTTGGTTATGGTGAGATAAGTCACACACCACTAATATTCCGCCGGTGTTGAGCAAATTGCTCGTGTCTTTAAAGATTTCAGCGGGCGCGGGAACATGGTGAAGCACCATATTCATCACCACGGCATCAATGGGCACGTCTAATAATGCAAACTGGCGTGAGTCACCCAAGAGCAATTCAACATTGTCCAAGCCTTCACTTGCACAATACTGGCGAGCCGTTTTTAACATGCTCTCAGAAGTATCAACACCAATGACCTGGTCATAATGAATAGCAAGCGGTTTTAAAAACCGGCCTTCGCCAGGCCCCAATTCCAAAACGCAATGGTCCGGATTTGGTAAGGCTTGGCGTACCAGCTCAAAGCTTGCCTTGGCGTATTGCTCATGGTCAGAAATTAGCTCAGCTTGCTCTGCGAAGCGTGATGCGTTTCGTTCAAAAAATGCTTGCGACTGCCGTGCACGTTGGGCGCGAATCGTTTCGATCCCTGCATCTACCGATTGTGGTAGGGGCAGTGCATCTACCATTGCAAACACATGGTTGTTGCACTGTTGCTCTAGCTCGTCATTCAACGTAAAACAGCGGCGGTAGAATATGGCATTCCCTTCGCGTTGTGCTTCGACCAATCCAGCGGTGTTAATCACCTTTAAATGGTGACTCATACCTGATTGCTTTGTCTCAAAAATCTGCGTGAGTTCCAGAACCCCAAACGTATCATATTTGAGCACTTGCAAGATCTGTAAGCGCAAAGCGTCACCGCATGCTTTGAGCTTTAGGGCAAGCCGCTCAGTGTTGCCCGACACTTTTTTAAGGTCGGTTGTCGGCGTCGCTGTAAGCGTTGAGGTTAGATCTGTCATTCAAAAAGTATATCAATAAACTTTGATATAGCAATCCATATATCAATAAACTTTGATATATATTGAAAAATAGTTCTGTTTTTGTGGTGTATGGCCTTTGATACGTTGTGTTTTCAAAAGCCTTGAATAATCGAGGGGCTCTTTTCCTCGGTTCTAGATAGTTTAATTGTTGGGGACTTGAGTCGTTAATTGACAGGCAATGGGCGTTTGCAGTTATCTCTGCATTACCTATGCTGAATTAATGAACTTTTTAAGAGGTAGGGTATATGGATAATGCAGCGGTGCATTTCTTTACAGTGTTTATGGCCTTCTTTGCCATTATGAATCCGATTGCGAACGCCTCTTTATTTTTGGGTTTAACGCAAGATTGTAGCGATGCTGACCGTCGTTTAATTGCATTAAAGAGTGTGACAACAGCATTCATTATTGTGAGTGTCTTCGCTATTGCTGGACGCGAGATCTTTTCAATTTTTGGTATAACGCTGCCTGCTTTTAAAATTGCAGGTGGGGCGATGATTGGTTTAATTGGTTACCATATGCTTCAAGGTGAGCGTTCAAGTTTACATTCCCCAAGCGCGGATGCCTCAGCGCCAAATCCGCCATCGTCTCCTTTGGCATTAGCGCTCACACCGCTGGGTATACCGGTTTTGGCAGGCCCCGGTACCATTGCCACCGCAATGAACTTCGCCGCGGGCTCTAGCCTCTCACAAATTGCGTACATATTATTGGCTTTTGGTTTAATGTGCCTAGTGACCTATCTCGCTTTCATCACCTGTCAGCGTTTGGCTCTGCTACTGGGCCAGAACGGTATTAATGTTATTTCTAAATTGATGGGATTAATTCTTACGGTAGTGGGCGTTCAAATGATAATCGATGGGGTGTTAGCGCTCATGAAAACAGGGTAATAATCGCCGCGTTGTGATTTTTAACGACAACGCATGATAAATGCATAGTTACCAGTGGCGCCGCGACTTTTTATTCATCCCCGAACAATAGCCGTACCGTAGAAAACGATTGAAGCCCTGGCATAAATCGTTTTCTACGTTTGCGTTTTCTTTGTTTTCACGAGCCCTTTGCTTCGTGGCGCCGCGCAGCGCCCAAACCAAATAGACCGCCAGCGAGCAGTAACAATGTGCTCGGCTCGGGGACCGACGCAAAAGTAATATTATCTAAACCAAAACCGATGTTGCGCGTACCACCTGTTGTGGTGCCGAGCACTTCAATTTTATCAACGCCGGAAAACATAAAATGTGTGACGGCGGCATCTCCTGCTACGCCATTGGTAAAGCCCGCGTTACCTGTGACATTCCCGAATCCATCTACGGTCACCGCGTCCGTCCCTCCGCCGCTTAAAAAAGCTGTCAGCGTAAAATATTCAAGGTTGCCTGTTTTATTACCCCCATCTATATCGGCGATATCGAAAGAAACCGTTGAGCTGGTGTCGAACGTTAACGAAAAGTGCGCGTTGTCGTCAAAGTCAGTTGCCATAAAGAACTGACCAAATGCGTCGGCTGGATCGGGTGTATCGATGGGTACGAAGCCATCTATTGAATCGCCGCCCACACGAATGATACGCACTACATCATCGGTTGGCGCCAGAAAATTTAGCGTGACGCCATCTGTGGTAAATTCATTGCCCGCTAGCAGGCACTCATGAATACCGCACGGTGCTAATGGCGCGCCAAGGCCATCTAGCCCACCCATATTGTCGTTTCCGAAGGTTTCGAAATCAATCGTACTCGCATGTACTGCGCCAGTAAGAAGCATGAGGCCTGCGGCAAGTAAGCCATTTTTCATAATAAATTCCCCTGTGAATATGGCCAAGGCAGAATTTGCCTAACGCCTCATCAAACGATTTGTTTTTACGCAGGTTCTTAGGCTTGCTTAGCAACAAATCATGAACCGCTATTTACGCATGCTTTCGCTTTAATACATGGTTAATAGCGCCTTGTGTTGTATTGTTAGCATGGGCTACACCAAAAGGTAAAAACTATATGTTGGTTCGACACTTAGGTGGTTTTAGGCGCGCGTTAATCACGAAAATAACCACCGCTTCACCAGACTATTTGCAAATCGCGAATTGCGTTTTACATACCTGAAGCGTTGGGGCTTTGCTCGACAATGTCTCGGGGGTGAGGGTATATTCAACCCCAATATTACGCTGCGTGCGGGGGTCGAAAGCCGAGTTTACCGTTACCAACAAGGTAGGTTCATCACCTTATTTAGCTCGGATTTGCTCGCTGTTTTTTGATAAGGTTTCAGGTGTCGTTGAAAGACAAAAAGCACGCATCATTAAAACACTGCCTGTTTTGACATTTTTCTCGGTTTTTTCTGTTTTTTTTAACGAATACCCCCTAATTTATGAAACATAATTTTGATTAGACGTTTGCCAAAAAAATTTGTTTACTGGAGCCTGAGCCTCTGGTTAGCGCTGATGTCGAATGCTTGCCATGCAGAGTTATTGAGGATTGCAGTTGCGAGTAACTTCTCTGAAACCATGAAAGCCCTGAAGCCTTTATTTGAATCTCAAAGTGTACATAAGCTGGCGCTTAGTATTGGTTCGAGTGGTAAGCATTACGCGCAAATTGTGAATGGTGCGCCCTATGACGCTTTTTTTTCGGCAGACCAACGCCGCATTGAACAAATCGAAAAAGCGGGAGAGGGTATTCCCGGGTCGCGTTTCACATATGCGACAGGGCGGCTTGTTTTGTGGACGCCTCAGTCAGATTTGCGCCTCGAAAATGGCGAAGTGCTGCGCTCCGGTCAATTTAAACGTCTGGCGCTCGCCAATCCAAGGTTAGCACCGTATGGCCGGGCGGCGATGCAAGTAATAAATAGTTTTGAGTCGCAGTGGGATGCGGCGCCTATGTTGATTCAAGGCGAAAATGTAGCACAAGCCTTTCAATTTGTAGTCAGTGGAAATGTCGAGCTAGGGTTGGTTGCTCTTTCTCAAGTATTGAATTTACCTGAATCGAAAAAAGGTAATTATTGGTTGCCAGATCAGGCAAATTATTCGCCAATCATACAACAAGCGATAAAGCTGAATGCCAAGCCCGCTACGGATGAATTTTGGATGTTTATGAAGTCGCCTTTGGCAGCCGAGTTAATCAATAGCAAAGGGTATCGCTAACGATGGGCTTAACGGAGACGGATGTCTTAGCGTTATTTACCAGTTTAAAGCTGGCAGGCATTAGCACCTTAGTGCTTTTGTTTTTGGGTACGCCCTTGGCCTGGTGGTTAGCCCGTACGGCTTGGCGTGGCAAGTTTTTGCTTGAGGCGCTTATCGCGCTGCCGTTAGTGCTGCCGCCTACGGTTATTGGGTTTTACTTATTACTGGCATTAGGCCCAGCGGGGCCGATTGGTGTCCTTCTCTCGGTGTTTGGTATTGAGTCACTCGCGTTTACGTTTACGGGGTTAGTGATTGGCTCGGTTTTTTATTCATTACCATTCGTGATCCAGCCGATACAAAACGCATTTTCGGCATTAGATGAGCGCGCTTTAGATGCGGCCGCTTCTCTTGGCGCCTCGCCTGTTGACCGTTTTTTCTCAGTCGCCTTGCCATTGGCGAGGACCGGTATTTTAAGTGCCGCCGTACTTGGCTTTGCCCACACCTTAGGTGAGTTCGGTATCGTCTTGATGATTGGTGGTAACTTGGCGGGCGAGACACAAGTGGCGTCTATTGCGTTATACGAACATGTTGAAAGCTTAAATTATGCGGCGGCGCACAGCCTTGCTGGCGTCTTGTTGGTGTGCTCTTTCGTTCTGTTGCTGGGCGTCTATGGTCTAAACAAACGCTATCGTATAGGCGCGCTATGAGTATTGCCGTGAACATTACCCAGCCGCTTGATGATTTTTCACTGCAGGTTGATTTAGCCCTACCAAAAAAGGGCATCAGTGCAATCTACGGCGTGTCCGGTAGCGGAAAGACCACATTGTTAAACTGTTTGGCGGGCCTAATACGTGCAGAACATGCGCAGATTGCAGTCGACGGGACGGTTTGGCAAGACACGCATCAAGGCCTCTTTTTACCCGTGCACAAGCGAGGGATTGGTTTTGTCTTTCAACAATCAAGTTTGTTTGAGCATTTAAATGTTGAACAAAACATTATGTATGGTGCCAAACGGCGAGGTTTTGCACGCTATGCCACCGAAGTAAAAGAAGCCATCACATTGCTTGGTATTGAGGCGCTCCTCGGCCGTCGATGTGCATCGCTTTCAGGCGGTGAAAAACAACGTGTTGTCATCGCGCGTGCGTTAGCCAGCGCGCCTAAATTGTTATTGATGGATGAACCACTTGCTGCGCTTGATGATCAACGTAAACAGGAAATTTTGCCGTACTTAGAACAGCTGCACCACCGTTTGCAGCTGCCCATTGTTTACGTCAGTCATTCGCGTGACGAGGTCTCTCGGTTAGCTGATCATTTGGTATTGCTTGAGCGAGGTAGGGTGCTTGCGAGTGGGCCATGTATGGACATGTTTAGTCGGTTAGATTTGCCCTTGTCACAGGCGCCAAATGCGGGTGTTGTTCTCACTACATGCGTTAGCCATTATGATTCACAGTATGCCTTGGCGCAGTTAGCCTTTAATCAGCAGTACTTTTCGGTTGTCACAGAAAAAGTGAATGTCGGGCAGCAAGTACGCTTGCAGATTCAAGCCAAAGATGTGAGTGTTTGCCTGGTAAAACCAGCCCAATCAAGTATTTTAAATAGTTTTGAAGCCCACATAACCGAAATATCAGTTATACCGGGTGCACAAGTTATGCTGAAATTGACGCTCGGTCAGCACACCGTATTAGCGCGCATTACAAAAAAATCTGCCGATGAATTGAAGTTAGAGATGGGGCTTGTGGTTTTTGCGCAAGTAAAAAGCGTGGCCTTGTTAATTTGATTCCGCGTGTTGCTTATTTACACCTTATTAGGAGTTACTCTTGGAAATTGAAAAACCGATCAATGTGTTAGGGGAAAAGCTTGAAACCTGCAGTATGGAGCCAAAAACAGGGTTTCTTCGCGATGGCTGCTGTAATACCTGCAAAGAAGATTTTGGCTCGCACACCGTGTGTGTAGAAGCGACGCAAACCTTCTTAGAATTTTCTCGTTTTAAAGGTAATGATTTAGCTACCCCCATCCCCGAGTTTGGGTTTCCTGGTTTGAAAGAGGGCGACGGTTGGTGTTTGTGTGCCTCGCGATGGTTGGAGGCGCATGAGCAAGGCATGGCGCCGCGCGTAAAATTGCGCAGCACACACATCAAAGCCACCGAAATCGTCCCGATAGAGCTGTTAAAAAAATACGCGATTGATTTAAATTGAATCTGTGTTGTTTTCCATTCATCTACCGCACGGCATCCGATGAATCACATTTTTAAAAAGTGTGTCTAGGAGGAGAATAGGGGTTCATAGTTGTCGGCTTATGAAATAAGCACATAGTTGATATGTTAATTTTTTAACCTTAAAAGGTTATGGCAAGGTCTGACAGGTCGGTTTTCGCGCTCGACCTTTCTTATGCTCGGCACCCTGACTAGTGCACAGTTGATATTCCTCGACTCCTATTGAATGTTATGGCGTTTCTTAAAGACTTGGACTTTTAATCCTAGTTTTAAGGACCCCGTCATCAGACATCCTATTTCTGAAATTCAAGTAGAAGGAACGCACAAAGAGCATAGAAGGAGCATGAGCGCGTGCAAGGTAAAAAAGATAACCTATACTTGTAGAAGTCCTGAGCTCGCATTGATTCTACAAAACTGAACACATGAGTATATTCTATGAAGAGTCTGTCTATTGGCGTTCTCATCGTTTTGTGTTTGTGTGCGTCGGAGATTTTTGCGCAAGGGCGTAAGCATGTGCTTGTAATCAGTGCTTATCATCCCGCCTTTCCAAGTTTTTATAAACAGAATCAAGGCATAAGAGATAGCTTAAAAGCGCAAGGTTTCGATGAGAAAAATATGGACCTTGATTACGAATACATGGATTCGAAGCGTTTTAATACGGAAGAGAATCTGCTCAATTTCTCGCGGTCCCTTGCCTTCAAAGTTTCCAAACTCGACTACCGCTATGATGTGGTGATGGTCGCCGACGATAATGCACTAGATTTTGCTCTGAACCAAAAATACACGTTATTTAACGATATTCCCATTATTTTTCTTGGAATAAATAACGTTAAAAAGGCGGCAATGCTGGAGGTTGATCCGCAGATCACCGGTGTTGTAGAGAAAATATCAATACGGGAAACATTTAACGTTATTCAGGCAGTTCACGGTAGCCAGATAACGTTGCAGGTTGTCGTTGATGGAACACCGACGGGGCAAAACAATTTGCGGTCGGTGTTTGATTCACAAGTCGCTTCAAATCAGCTTGCGCTCGAGATCCTTGATTTAACTCAAATGAGTTACGAGCAACTAGCCGAGCATTTAATTGATAATAAAGGTAATGCGGTTCTCCTGCTAAGCGGATATCGAGATGCCAAAGGGGCTACAAAAAGCTTTTACCAGATGGTCTCATACGTATCCGAACGTTCTGCCAGCCCTGTTTATCATTTTTGGCGACATGGGGTTGGCGATGGTTTGTTTGGCGGAAAGGTTATAAGCCACTACGAGCAGGGCCGGATAGCTGCAAAAATTACGGCAGGTCTGCTCTCTGGTAAATCAGTTCAGGATTTTCCGGTTATTGCTGAAAGTCCGAATGTTAATATTTTTGATTATGATCAGCTCAATATATTTGGTATTTCTGAAGCACTACTGCCCAGTGATACGCAGTGGATAAACAAACCCCTTAGTCTAAAAGAATCCAATCCAATAATTTTCTGGTCAATTTCAAGTCTAATCTTGGCTGGTATACTAATTATCTTCGGTCTAATGTGGTTCATATGGTTAAGAAAACGTGTTATCGACCGGCTCGAGGATTCATACGAAAAGAAAAGTCATTTATTAACTCAAGCGCACAGTGACCTCGTACATTCAGAGAAAATGGCTGCATTGGGCCGGTTAGTAGCTGGCATAGCGCATGAGGTGAATACGCCTCTGGGCGTTAGTGTGACGACTACCACACATTTGCAGGGTTTATTTTCGACGCTTGATAATGCTTATAAATCGGGCGAGTTAACTAGAAGCCAGATGGAGTTGTTGCTAAACGAATTTTCGGAGAGCGGGACTATTTTATTACATAGCGTGAACAGCGCGGCTCGTTTGATTTCAAATTTTAAGCAGGTGGCTGTTGATCAGAGCAGTGAGGAATGCCGTGAAATTTGTTTAGCAGACTATATAAACGCTGTTGTCCTGAGCCTTAAGCCTAAGATTAAAACGAAAGATGTGTCAGTTACTGTAGCGGGTTCTCGAGAAATAGCGCTGAATACTTACCCAGGTGCACTGTCTCAAGTTGTTACCAATTTAATTATTAATTCCTTAGTGCATGGTTTTGAGTATAAAACGAATGGATGTGAGATAGAGATAAAAGTATTTGAAGAAAAAGATGGTGCAAGAGTCGTATACCGTGACAACGGAGCCGGTATTAGTGCAGAAATAATAAAAAGAGTTTTTGAGCCTTTTTACACCACTAAGATGGGGCAAGGAGGCAGTGGTTTAGGACTAAATATTGTGTATAACTTAGTCATGAGCAAGTTAGAGGGGCAGGTGACTTGCGATGCCTTGAACGGTGATGGCGCTCAGTTTACTTTTACACTCGCGAATATCGAAAAAGTGTAACTCAGAATTTGCGCAACCAGGACATTAGCAAATCGCGACATAGAACAGTGTGGCAGCCCAAAGGTATCAAAGCATTTAAGTATTACTTTGATTGGGAGAAAATTTTTAATTTTTTTCGGTGCGTTAGTCTGATAAGCGAGCAAAGTGAATGATGATTTACGCCGATTTAATGATTGCTTGAGTTCAAGAATTTACTGCCAGCTAGTGTGCACTTTTTACAACGCAATTCTTCCAATAGCTGGTTAATAGCAAATACTTATAATCAGTTCATTGATAGAGAAAAATATTCTATAACGAAATAGCACCTAGTTGGCGTTGTCGCCGTATTGATTATGAACTTTCATATAAAGGTGCCAGCATGAAACACGCATATTATATTTCTCAAGACCTAGATGAAATGGAATCCGCTCATAACGACCTAGTTGATCAAGGCGTCCGTGACAAGCATATTCATGTGTACAGCGATGCCGATGCAGACGTACAAGAACATCACTTGCGAACCGTGAGTGACTTTGAAAAAACCGATGTAATACGCTCGGGAACCTATGGGGCAGTGATTGGGGTCATCCTTGCGAGCTTAATGTTGGCGCTTCCCACCGTACTGTCGATTGAATCGCCTGTTGGCAACATGCCGTTTATTTTCGGCGCCATTGTTTTATTGGGCTTCTCCACTTGGGAAGGGGGTTTATTGGGTATTCAGCGAGAAAACCAAAAGTTTGCCTTCGTTAATGATGACATTCATCACGGTGAACATCTGATGATTGTAGATTATGATGAAAATGCCAGTTCGGCGGTTGAAAAAGCGATGCAGACGCATCCCACGCTCAGGCAAGTTAGCCTGTAAGGGTTGTAAGTATAAAGAGGTGTGAGCAGGGCGTTGTGCATTTTGTCGCTCTGCTTACATTCTTCTCGTTCATGATTAAGGGCGCACGCACCGCTTTTGATTTACACCGGCGTGAACTTCTCAAATTATTGAGCGAAAATAAGTGTACTGTGTAACGGCATTGGTTTGATAGACCATGCTTGTCAACGTAACGGTCGGCTGCGAAGTCGATCGCAAGGCAGCGCTACTGAGGTGTGTTTGCTTAGTAAAAACAGGTCCCTTTGCTTGAAAGCATATAGAGACCTGTGAGGCTCACTTCAACATAACGTTTTTGTGTTAAATGCTTACATTGGTAATAAAAATGACTTGTTAAGAACAAAATTTAGACGGCGAGTTTAATCTATGTCGCCTGGCTCTAAATTGAGCTCTATTTTACTAAAACCAATTTCTTCATCGATCCACTTCATAAAACTTTTAATTGCTTTCATCGTTACTCTCCTAGCAGTTGCCTTAAAAAGGCTATGTGGGGCATCCAGTCACTTTTTCAGCCTTATTGTTGAGGCTTTCTTTTGTGAGCGAATACCCTTCGACCACTTCTGCGTTAATGTCTTATTTCTTCACATTACTCAAAATGGCGATAGGTTCCAAAAAAGAACCTTATAGATATACTAAGGTTTCAAATTGGAACCTGTCAAGCTATACTGTGTTTAAAATGTAAACAGTTGTTGCTAAGCTTGCTGTTGATTACCTGATACGTTTCGAGAGGGTAATGGGTATGCATAGCTGCGCTAGCGCCGCTGATTAAAATAAAAACCAGAGACTAAAAATAAGGAAATAAGTACCGATGCGTTGGGAAGATATTGATTCACAAGTGTGTTCTATGGCGCGAGCGTTAGCAATTTTTGGTGACCGTTGGACCTTGCTAATCGTCCGTGATGCGTTTCGTCGTATTCGTCGGTTTAGCGATTTTGAAAAGTCGTTGGGTATTACCAAGCATCGTTTATCTGACCGGCTCAATCGATTAGTCGACGAGGGTGTTATGAAAAAAGCGCTTTACGATGAGAAGCGCGGTCGTTATGAGTACCGTTTAACGCAAAAAGGTTTAGAGCTTTACCCAGTATTGATGTCAGTTGTGCAGTGGGGTGATAAATGGGCGTGTGATGACGATGGGTTTCCAGTGGAGTTCCGTCATAAAACCTGCGGCCACGTAAGCGTACCGCGCTATGTCTGTGATTGCTGTAACGAGCCGATTGATCCTCGAGATATGCAACCTATTCCAGGGCCTGGCGTGGAGCGTAAGCGCGCACGGGGCGAACTGGTGCAGAACGAGCATAGTCGCAACATGTAAAGCCCATTAGGTTTAAAAACGTGCCTGCAGAGCGACAGTTGCTTGCGAATAGTTGGCGTCGTAATCATTGGAGAAACGTGTGTCGACGCTCTCAATAGCATAACTTAGCTCACCTGTGACCGCGATCTTTTCGTTAAACCAGTAACTACTATGTGCGCTTAATTCGCTATATATACTCTCTCGTGAATCGCTGTAATCGATAAACGCCGAATCAATCCCTAAGCCCACGCCCAGTTGGCGACTCAAGTAAAAAGTGAGCTCGCCGCCCGATTGAAAGATGTCATCATCTGCGTAATTGCTTTCTATATTCATAAACAAACGGAAACTCATGGGGGCATCATCATGGCGATCGGCATGGCGAAATTCAAAAGAGCAAAGGTTATAATCAAGCTGATCACCTTCGGCGCCTCTGCATGAAAACGACATCAGCGATTCGTCACTAAAGTAATACCCCAAACCAAATATTGCGCCTCTCAGCGTAGCATCGAGCACCTCATATTGGTTAAAACCCGCAATAAGTCGCACATCTTTGTCTTTAATTTTATGGCTATAGTAGAGCGATAGTTGGTCTTGATCTGCGGCGTCGTCAAAATCAATATTTATGGTTTGTAGGTCGACAAACGACTGTTGCGAGAGAAAGCTTTGTTCATTTAATGGGGCATTGCTGGCCTTAATTTTGCCGGTGTGCACGCGCGCGCCGAATTGTTTAATGGTGTAATCGATGTCATCAAAAAAACGGTCATACTTAATTCGGCCCTCGGCAAAACTTGCGGCAGTGTCTGTTTGATAGTCAGCCAGGGCTACTTGAAACGAGAGGATTAAAAAACTAAAAGCTGCGAGGCGAAAAAGCCGAGTAGTGACGGGTTTCATTTTAAGTCTATGCCTTGTTCGAATGTCTAATCATAAAGTTGTGAGCGTTGGCTACATCACAAAGTTTATCAGTTCTCTTCGGTGAATAGTGCGTTTTTACGTTATGATAAGGCGCCGAATAAGTCACATGTGAACGCCGTCAACTATGCCGATAAACAAGCCGCACAATTTATTGTATTACTGTGTCGTGTTCGCTTTGTTTGCGCACGTGGGGCTGCTTTGGGCCCTGAAAGATGTGCTAAAACCCAAAACCATTGTTGCCAGTATGACTGAATACAGAATTTCGCTCCGTGCGGATGAGGAAGACAGTGCAGCTGAGAGTGAAAAAGTAAAAGCAAGGCCAAGCAAGGTTCAAAAATCGGCAGGGCCAAAAAAAGCGGATGCTAATAATAAAGTTAGTCAACCGGTGGCGGCCAGCCCAAAGCAAACGCCCAAGCCGGCGTTAAAATCAAAATCGGCCGTGAAGCCGCTGCCGATTAAAACCGCTGCTGCCAAGCCTAAGCCGATCGTTAAAAAACAGCCGTCGCCCATTCAAACGGTGAAAACCAAAAAACAGGTCTCGCCGCTTGCAGCCAAAGCCGCAATGCCAGCGGAAAATGAATCGCTAAAGCCATTGCCGCCTAAACCGGTTAAAAATAGTGCCGCGGCACCCCAAACCGCAGCCATGGCAAACACAGAAAACCCAGTCGCACTTGCGAAGGCCGTGAGTGAACCGGCGGCTGATACCCAAAGTGATGTGGTTAAAGAGAGAAACATTCAACCCCCGAAATATGAGATCGGTAGCTCGCAAAACCCGAGACCCAATTATCCGAATATCGCCAAGCAGCGCGGTTGGGAGGGCGACGTATTGCTTGGTGTGCACGTCAATTCGGCGGGCGAGGTAACGTATGTTGAGATTTTACAAGGTAGCGATTATTCGCCCTTAGACTTTGCAGCCTACGAAGTGGTCCGCACGCAGTGGCAGTTTGATCCGGCGTTGCATAAAGAGGAGGCGGTCAAAGGTTTTATAGCGGTACCTATCTCGTTTCGCCTTTAACTTTAACCCTGTGCTAAGCGTTCATTTTCCCAAGAATTGAATTGACAGGTTTTCTCAGACAGCGTACCTTTCTCCGTCCATCGTTAGTGCATGCGGAAACGCATGCGGTACCTGTTAAATAATTAAAAAACGACAGGTTATTTTGGGAAGTCGGTGAGCACATGCGTGCGATCCCGACACTGCCCCCGCAACGGTAAATTGGTTATATCATTTCAGAAACCACTGCATGGTATTGCGCCAAAGCTAAGTAGTTAGCTGTGCTGCAAACCCTGTGGGAAGGTGAAATGATCGAGCAAGAACTGCTCAGCTGATGAGTCCGGATACCAAACTAGCGAAGTGTAATACAGGTGTTGCGGAGGGCTTCATCAAGTATAAAAAGCTATTTGGCTATTGTACTCTATCCCTTCTCGACTCCGACTGATAACCACGTAACAGACGGAGCAAAATAAACGTGAAAAATATCTTTCAAATTTCGGGTGTCTTCAAAAAACTAACGCTGTGGGTGGCGTTAACTATCATCTCATCGCCAGTTTTCGCACATTTTCAAATGATTTATACGCCAGAGTTATTGCGCAGCAAAGGCGGGTTAGTCGAATTGTCCATGCCGTTTACCCATCCTGCCGCGAATGGTCATGTCATGGCGGTTGAGAAGCCGCTTGAGTTTTATCACATTCGTAAAGGTAAAAAGACCGACCTAATCGATCAGCTTGTCAAAAGTGAGTGGACGAGCGCAGACAACACCGGTGTGTCTTATCAAGCCAAAGCAAAACTAAAGGGTATTGGTGATAATATCTTTGTGCTTGTGATGGCGCCGTATCTTGAAGAAACCGAAGACGCTTATATTCAGCAATTTACGAAGACGGTCGTCAACGTTGCGAGCCTGCCTACAGATTGGGACACAGATTTAAAACTTCCTGCCGAAATCGTACCGCTATCAAAGCCTTATGCGATCTATGAAGGTGGCAGTTTTACCGGGGTTGTGCGCAGTTTAGGTGAGCCAGTACCGTTCGCAGAAATTGAAGTCGAGTATGTCAATTACCTACCTGATCAAACCCAACAGGCGTTTTCGGCGCAAGCCAATATAGCCGTGCCTGCTGATGCGTTTATTACCATGACCATTTACGCCGATGCCAATGGAACATTTACCTTCGCGTTACCCAAAGCTGGCCAGTGGGGTTTTGCAGCGCTAGGTGTGGGTCCTGAGACAGCGTTTAAAGGAAAAGAGCTCTCGCAAGACGCAGTTATCTGGGTGCAAGCGCACCCAGTTCAGTAAAGGCAACGCTGGTGCATATTGTTGACGGTGCACTCTCGGCACCCGTGCTTGCGACGGGTGCTGTTTTAAGCATTGCGGGGGTAGCGATCGGTTTGAGAAAGCTAGACTACAACCAATTGCCTCAGGTGGGCGTGTTATCTGCAGCTTTTTTTGTTGCCTCGTATATCCATTTGCCGCTGGGTTTTTCCAGCGTGCATCTCATTCTTAATGGCCTGATAGGGTTAACCTTGGGCTGGGTTGCATTCCCAGCTTTACTGGTAGCCCTCCTGCTTCAAGCGGTATTTTTCGGTTTTGGCGGGTTCCTGGTTTTAGGGGTCAATGCGTTCAATATTGCGATGCCGGCGGTCTTGGTGTTTTACCTATGCCGAAAAGGCTTGCAGTCAACTAATCAACGAACAGTCGCAATTTGGGGAGTTGTGGGCGGTGCTGGTGCAACGTGTGCGACAACGCTGTTTGTGGCCTTGTCGCTAGCCTTGTCGGGTGATGCATTTCTGCTGGCCGCCAAAGTCACTTTTATTGCGCACATTCCCATCATGATTATAGAAGGGTTTGTAACCGGGGCCGCGGTGGTGCTTATCAGCAAAGTGAAGCCGGAGCTTCTTGGGATAACGGACTAAGTCAATGAAAATGCATACATTCTTTTTTATTTTGCTAAGCCTGTGTCTTGTCGAAGCAAACGCGCATAACGTGCTCGGTGGGGTCTATGCCATTGGTGAAGACGTTGAGGGTGAAATTGGTTTTTCCAATGGTGACATGGCTGCTGCGGGTAATGTTGTTTTTGTGCGTGATGCCAGCGGTGCGCAAATTACGGTGGTTGAAACAGATGACGAGGGCTTTTTTGCCTTCACGGCTACGCAGCGTATTGACCACTATATTTTTTCGGATTTAGGCTCGGGGCATGTCTTTAATTACGTCTTGCCTGCAGATGAGTTACCCGATTCTTTAGGCAGTATTGTAACGGTGAAAGCGGTTGAGGCGGTGCTATCTGATAGCGATCTTGATCCACACAGCGCGCAACTTAAAGTGATGATAGAAAAAGCAGTGGCTAAACAAATACGTCCATTGCGAAAAGAACTGAACGAGTATAAAGAGAAAGTCTCGCTGCAAGATATGCTAGGTGGTATTGGCTATATTTTTGGTTTATGCGGTGTTGGCATTTGGCTGGCGCAGCGCAACCAAAAAAACAACGGGGCAGGCTAATACCATGCCCCAAAATTTAGAGCACAGCGGAAGCTCCTGGAAAGGTCAGCAGCTTAAACATCAAACCTCTCTAATTGATCGCTTCGATGCACGGGTGCGCATTGTGTTAATCGCGTTATTCGCCTGTGTGGTCGTGTTACCCAATAGCTTGTTGGTAGCGGGTATCGGTCTACTTATTGGCTTGCTGCTCGTTGTGCTCGCCAGGCTAAATATGAAGCGGATATTTAGGCGTGTATTGGCAATGGACATGTTTATGATTTTTTTAATTATCATGTTGCCCTTTACGACGCCGATTAAAGTGCCGGCTGATATTTTGTTTGAACTATTCGGTTTGCAGGCGAGTCGGCAAGGATTGCTTCATGCCGTATTAATTGCAGTAAAGGCCAATGCCGTGGTGCTCGCATTACTCGCGGTTGTGGGTACCATGAGTGCGACGCAGTTCGGTCATTCTCTGGCGCGTATCGGAGTTTCTGAAAAGCTGGTCCATTTGTTGTTGTTTACGGTGCGCTATCTCGATGTTATTGGACAAGAATACAAGCGCATGCGCCGAGCAATGCAAGCTCGCGCGTTCGTGTTGCGGGTAGATAAACACACATGGCGTTCAATTGGTTATTTAATCGGAATGCTGTTGATTCGCGCCATGGAGCGCTCCGAACGTATTATGAATGCGATGAAATGTCGTGGTTACCATGGTCAGTTTTATTTGTTAGATCATGGGTCACTTGCCGCGCGAGATTATTATTTAGTCGCCTTAAGTGTGCCTTTTTTAGGTATGCTAATCGGCATGGCGTTAATTTTATGAATAGCGGCTGAGGTATTCATGCAACCATTAATAGAAACGCGCGGGTTAAGCTACCGATATCCGAGGCAAGGCGAGGTCCTGTCGCACGTTGATTTCTCGCTGTTTGCAGGCGACCGCGTTGCATTGATCGGGCCTAACGGGGCCGGGAAAACAACCTTTTTGCATTTGCTGGTCGGCTTGAAAAAAGCGAAAGCAGGTGAGGTGTTTGCCTATGGTTCGGTGCGAAAGACTGAAGCACAATTTGTTGAAGTAAGGGCTAAATCTGGTTTTTTGTTTCAAGACCCTGACGACCAATTATTCTGTCCGACGGTTATTGAAGATGTTGCCTTCGGCCCGCTGAATTTGGGTCGTAGTAAAGAACAGGCTGAAAGTCTCGCACGTAAGACCCTCGCTTCATTGGGGATGGTAGGCTATGAGGAGCGTGTCGCACATCAGTTATCCGGAGGCGAGAAACGCCTTGTGGCACTCGCGTCGGTCCTGGCAATGGAGCCACAAGTTTTGTTATTGGATGAGCCGACAAATGCGCTCGATAGCCGCGCGCAAAAGCGCTTGCTAGACGTATTAATGACGCTCCCACAAGCGATGATTATTATTTCACATGATGATGAGTTTTTAGCCGATATTGCAACGCGCTACATTCGTTTAGACGCCGCAAGATTTTCGGAAGCGGATGCATGTTTCGCTAAAGGAATCGCGTAATGCGTTTATTTACGCCTTTAAAAAACAGCGTGTTTCGCTATTTGTTTTTTGCTCAAGTTATCTCCTTGTTAGGGACCGGATTAGCGACCGTTGCCCTAGCGTTGCTTGTTTATGAGCAATTCTCGGCGTCTGCCGGCATCATACTGGGTGGGGTGTTGGCGATAAAAATGGTGGCTTATTTACTAACGGCGCCAATTGCCGGTGCTTATGCGAATCGTTTGCCGCGTAAGGCGTGGTTGCTGAGCCTGAATATTATCAGAGCGTTTCTTGTCTTGGCCCTGCCGCTGGTGTCTGAATTATGGCAGCTCGTTGTTTTAATATTTGTATTAAATGTGATTACCGCCGGCTATACACCCGTTTACCAGGCTCTGTTGCCTGATGTATTAGAAAATGATGAGCTGTATACGCAAGGTTTATCACTGTCTCGTCTAGCGATGGATGTCGAAGCGCTACTGAGCCCGGTTATTGCTGCCGCCTTACTGCTGAGTATGTCTTACACTTGGCTTTTTGGGCTGAATGCTCTGGCGTTTGTCATGGCGGCGGTTTTCTTGCTGGTGATCCGTATACCAAGCATGAAACCAAGTGAACGGACCGGCGGCATATGGCAACAACTGACGTTTGGCGTTCGCAGTTATTGGTCTACGCCACGTTTGAAGGCGGTTCTATATGCCAATCTAGCGATGAGTGCTGCAGGGGCAATGATCATCGTGAATACGGTTATTTATGTGCGGGCGAATCTTTTATTACCTAACGAGTATGTTGCATTATTGATGGCAGCCGCGGGGGCCGGTTCAATGCTTGGCGCAGTCGTTGTACCGAGTATTCTCTCCGTGTTTTCTGATCGATTGGTGATGCTTGCCGGGGGCGCAGTTTCTGGTCTGGCCATGTTGTTAGCAGGACTGATTGCAGAACAATCTCCAGCCTATTTGATGTTGTTTCCCATTTGGTTATTAGTAGGCATCGGTAGTGCGTTTGTGTTGATTGTGAGTGGTCGCCTCGTTAGGGATTCGTGCAATAAGTCAGACAGAAATGACTATTTTGCCGCCAATTTCTCATTAACCCACGGTATGTGGCTTATTTGCTATTTATTGGCCGGTGTTTTAGGCAGTCTCTTAGGCTTAACGATGACCTTTATCGTGATAGGATGCATTGCCCTAGTGGCAACTGGCTTCTCGATAATAGTGTGGCCAAAAAATGCGGCGGCGGGTCTATGGCATGAGCACCCTGAGATGAATCATCAGCATCCGCATGTGCATGATGTGCACCATCAACATGAGCATCAAGGCTGGGAAGGGCCCGAACCGCATGTACATCCGCATTATCATGCGCAACATACGCATAAGCATCGCTTTGTCATAGACGAACATCATGTGCATTGGCCGAGGCAATCTTAACGTGAAGGGCACAAGATGCTAGAACAGACCCATAATAAAACGCGATCAGAGTTCCCGTTTGCGGCGGTGGTAGGGCAGCAGGAATTTAAGCTGGCTTTAGTGCTCGTGGCGATCAACCCGACGATCAGTGGTGTGGTGATTAGTGGGCCTAGAGGCTGCGCTAAATCGACGCTTGCGCGGGGGTTAGCGGAACTTTTGCCTGCCCAAAACGCAGCGTCGTTTGTGACCTTGCCATTGGGCGCAACAGAAGAGATGTTACTGGGTACGCTGAGTCTTGATAAAGTGCTCAACAGCAAGGAGCTCGCATTTCACCCGGGCTTGCTCAGTAAAGCGCATCAAGGCGTTCTGTATGTGGATGAAGTAAATTTATTACCGGACAATCTTGTCGACTTGCTGCTCGACGTTGCAGCGAGTGGTATCAATCACGTTGAACGCGATGGTATTAGCCATCAGCACGCGGCCGAGTTCCTATTGATTGGTACGATGAACCCTGATGAGGGTGAGTTGCGGCCGCAGCTCCATGACCGATTCGGTTTGTGTGTTGAGCTAGATAATCAATTCTCAATAGAGGAGCGTGTTGAAATTGTGCAAGCGCGTGACGCCTTCGACTTAGACCCCGAGGGTTACAGCGCACGCTATGAACAAGCACAATTGCAACTGACTGAAAAGATTTTGAATGCGAGTAAGGCGCTCCCACACATCACCTGCTCCGATGCGCTTCGATTAGACATTGCAAAACGTTGCGTTGATGCAAATGTAGACGGTTTAAGAGCCGATATCGTTTGGTACCGTACCGCACTTGCGCATGCGGCATGGGTGGGGCGAGATGCAGTAAGCGCTGAGGATATTGATGCGGTAGCAGAACTCGTACTCCGGCATCGACGTAGCGCGCGTCCTTCGCCACCGCCAGGCCCAACTCAATCGCCTAGCGACGAGGGTCGTCGGCCTGCTTCAAATTTTAAACGTCCAGATGATTCGCATAAACATAGCGCAAATCAAAATTCTCAAACTCAAGCACCGCAGCCACAAACCCAGTCAGCTGACGGCTCTGAGCTAGGTGATTGGGGAAGCATGCCATCGCAGCACAAACTTGGCATCGCAACGCTCACTGACGCGCTTGGCGAATTACTGCCAATCGAAAAAGCACAGCAATCATTGCGTGTAACGAATCCACCGTCCGCGGATTTTAGTAATAACGTAAGGCGCGGCGATAGAAACGGCCGCCGCGACTCGCTTACATGGAACCATTCTCCCGATTGGTTCGCGACCTTGCTGGCTAACATAGGCGAGTGGCCACCTGAGCGCCTACGGTTTCGCAAAAATAAATCGGGACAGACGGCGTTGCATGTCGTGTTGTTTGACACCTCAGCCTCTACTTTGCAAGGCGATGTCTTCGCTTTTGCCAAAGGTGCGCTTGCTGAAATTGCGCGCAAAGCCTACTTAAAGAGAGAGCAGCTTGCCGTCTTTGGCTTTGGTAATAACGAAATAAAACCCTTGCTGGCCAAAGTGCGCGCACCGAAACAAATATCTGCTTGGTTGGAGACAATTTCAGCGGCAGGTGGTACCCCCATGCAAAAAGGGTTAGATGAGATGTTTCGGTATACGCAAACGATTTGTGCCCAAAACACTAGCGTAAACCTAACAAATTATATTATTTCGGATGGACGGACGCGGGCTGATTTAACGCTCTCGAAAGCGTCCGAAAATTGCGTTTGGATTGATACGGAGCAAGCAGATGTTCCGAGGGGCAAGGGTAGATTTTTTGCTGAACAATTGGGCGCTGTATACATATCAATTCAACAGGAATTGACCCACTTAAAAAATGCGCCTGTAGGAGTGGCACGATGAAATCGCATCAAGACAGAATGGCACGTAAAAAAGCGGTCATGGACGAGAGAATAGCTAAAGCGACTGAAGAACGTGGGGTTTTAATTCTGCTCAAAGGCAACGGGAAAGGTAAAAGTAGTTCGGCGTTTGGAACCATGGCGCGAGCGGTTGGTCATGGCCAGCGTGCAGCGGTCATACAATTTATCAAAGGTCGAAAAGAAACCGGCGAGCACAAACTTTTTCGCGAGCATGAACGTATCGACTGGCATGTCATGGGGCATGGGTTTACCTGGGAGACACAAGACAAAGACCAAGATATTGCCGCAGCCGAAAAAGCCTGGGCGCTGGCTGAGCGGTACTTGAAGGATCCGAGTTACGATTTCCTGGTATTCGATGAAATGGCGTACATGTTTAAATATAAGTACTTGGCATTGCAGCCGGTCATTGACGCCTTGCAAGCGAGACCTGCCCATCAGCACGTTATGATTACCGGTCGGCGTATGCCAGAAGACTTAGAAGCCATAGCGGATACGATCAGTAATATCATGGACGAGCGGCATGCGTTTAGATTAGGTGTTAAAGCCCAAGCAGGGATTGAGTTTTAATGAGCGAACTTGTCAGCGAACTAGTGTCTAGTAGTCAGGCCGTTACAAACGGGGAGAATGGTCAAGCTGTTTGCCCCGCGTTATTTTTAGTGGCCCCAAGTTCTGGGGAGGGTAAAACAACCATTACCGCAGCACTTGCCCGTGCCTTGCGTAAACAAGGGAAGGCGGTGCGTGTTTTCAAGACCGGCCCCGATTATCTTGATCCACAAATTTTAGCGCAGGCTTCTGGTAATGAGGTTGAGCCGTTAGACATGTGGATGGCTGGTGAAGCTTACTGCCAACAGAAACTTTATGAGGCGGCTTGCACCTCAGATTTAATTATTGTGGAAGGCGCGATGGGCATGTTTGACGGCGAGCCTTCCAGCGCAGATCTAGCGGTACGATTTAACATACCGATGGCGATCGTTATGAACGTGAAGGGGATGGCGCAGACAGCAGGGGCAATTGCGACGGGCCTTGCAGGGTATAGAGCGGATCTCACTATTGCAGGGTTGATCGCTAATCATTGCAGCACCGAGCGACATGCAGAACTTATTCGAGATGCGTTGCCTGACAGTATACCTTTGCTCGCAACGCTTGCGAGAGATGAGCAGGTCGCGTTACCAGAGCGACATCTTGGCCTAGTTCAGGCTGAAGAGGTGCGCGAGGAGTTAGAGTTAAGATTTGAACGGGGCGTTGATTGGATTGGTAAGCAAGCCTTGCTGAGCGCACCGCGGCCGACCGTATTTAAGTCAGCGAATCTAGCACCATGTGAGGCCTATCTGAGCGGTAAGCGGATCGCGATTGCGAAGGATGCGGCCTTCAGTTTTATCTATGATGCCAATGTGCGCTTGCTGCAAAGTCTGGGCGCAGAGCTTACCTATTTCTCACCGTTGAACGATGCGCAACTGCCAGACGCTGATGCGCTATGGTTGCCCGGTGGGTACCCTGAATTGTACGCAGCGCAGTTGGCTGCTAACACGAGCATGTGTCAGTCGATACAGGGCTTCCACGATCAGAATAAGGCTATCCTGGCCGAATGTGGTGGGCTTTTGTATTGTTTGCAGACCTTGACCGATTTAGATTCCCATGAGCATGTGATGTTAGGTCTGCTTGAGGGTGATGGTGCGATGCGAGGTAAACGCGGTTGTCAGGGTATGCAAACCGCCTGTTTGCCTGAAGGCGAGGTTCGGGGCCATGCGCATCATCGCTCTAGAAGCCAAAATACGCCTGAACCAATAGCCTATGGACGGCGCCAAAGACACACCGCACCGGGTGAAGCAATTTATCGGCAGGGTAGTTTAACGGCCAGCTACTTACATCTTTTTTTTCCATCAAATCCAATCGCGATGGCACATTTGTTTTCGGGATCAGAGGCTTCTAATTTGATCTCTCGAGCGGGACGATAAGCCGCATGTGGCCAGAGAGCGGCGAGCAACCCAAACCCTTGCGAACAGGGTTAACAACGGGTACGTGTGCAACGGCCTGTTGTGTAGCGGCTGCCCAGGCCTTGCTTGCTGGCAAACGGCCAGAGAAAGTAGAGGTTACGCTGCCTAAAGGTAAAGAACGTATTTTGCTGATCGAAGGGTACGATGTTTTAGATGATGGCAAATGCATTCGTACTTCAACGATTAAAGACGCCGGTGACGATCCAGATGTAACGCATGGCGCGCGAATTTTTGTTGAGCTGAGCCTGAGCGAAACGCCAGGCGTCACATTTCTCTCTGCGCAAGGTGTCGGAACAGTCACCCGTGAGGGCTTGGTGCTCGAGATTGGTGAGCCCGCAATAAATCCAGTGCCACGCGCGATGATGAATGCTCATTTAGAGAAAGCCGCGCTAGTGTATAAGTATCGAGGTGGTTTCAAGTTGGCGGTTGGCGTCGAGAACGGAGAGCTATTAGCACAGAAAACCATGAACCCGCGTCTGGGTATTGTCGGCGGGTTATCCATTTTGGGCACAACCGGCATTGTCCGGCCCTATTCATGTGCGGCCTACATTTCCTCAATTCATCAAGGGATTGATGTGGCAAATGCCAATGGTATTCAGCATATCGCGGCCACGACCGGCAGTACCAGTGAGGCGGCGATTCAAGCGCATTATCAATTGGACGCCATGGCCTTACTTGAAATGGGTGATTTTGTAGGCGCCGTTCTGAAGCATTTGCGCAAAGTGCCTATCGCTAAGGTCTCGCTCTGTGGAGGATTTGGCAAGATCAGCAAACTTGCGAACGGGCATATGGATTTAAATAGTCGCTCTTCTTCGATTGATTTTGCGCAGCTGGCTGCAATGGCGAAGACCGCCGGTGCAGACGCCACGTTATTGCATGCAATTGGCGAGGCAAATACCAGCATGCAAGTATTTGAAATGTGTCAGTCGCAGGGAGTCGAAATTGGCGATTTACTTTGCGCCGAAGCCTTGCGCGCGGCGAGAAAAGTAGTCCGCCATAAGACGGGCGCTGAGATCATTTTAGAGGTTTGGGCGGTAGATCGTCGCGGCAATTTTATTGGTTCAGCTGTCGAGGGTTCGCGGTGAATATTTTGCTTCTCGGGGGCACCGCAGATGCGCGTATTTTTGCCAGCCGGTGTTTTGATGAGGGGCTGTTTAATAAAACACGGGAACATCGGTTGATCTACAGTGTGGCAGGACTTGTTCGGCAACCAGATGTGCCGTGTGAGGTTATTTCTGGTGGTTTCACCCAATATGGTGGTTTGGCGCACTATATTGAGTCGCATTACATTGATTTGGTGTTGGATATGACCCATCCCTATGCCAAGAAAATGAGTGAAACCGCGGTTGATGTGTGCGGGCGGCTTTCAGTGCCATGCTTGAGATTTGTGCGCAAGGCTTGGTCGGTTGAAGCCGGTGATCGCTGGGTCGATGTTCAGAATTGGGATCAGGTTTGTGGGTATGCAGCACCGTATCGAAATATTTTATTAAGCGTGGGTCAGGTGTCCGATGCGCAGCTCCAGCAACTCAAAACCGCTACGCAATCGCGCATACTGTTGCGAACCGCAGCAACGCCACGTATTACCTTGCACAACAAGTACCCCGACGAGATTTTGTGGGTTAAGGGCATTGGCCCGTTCGATTATGCGTCTGAGTTGCAGTTATTGACCGAGCATCAGATCGATTTGGTCGTGAGCAAAAATAGCGGCGGTGAGTCAACTTACGCCAAAATTGCCGCAGCGAGACAATTAGGTGTGCCGGTTGTGATGATGCAGCGTCCGACTGTGACGCTGCCGAAACTGGTCATGAATGATTTAGAGAGTTGTCTTACCGGGCTAAAATCTATGTTGCAGAACTACCTGCCATGTAAATCAGCGACCCCAGAGAGATTCAATTAAGCGATGCCGTACGATTTTGAACTGAACCCGCAAGCAATTGAAAAGCAAAGCTTCGAGCAGATTAGAGCGTTGACCGAGCTGTCGGCATTTAGCCGTGAAGAGCAGCAGGTCGTCATGCGTATCGTACACAGTCTAGGTGTGCCTGAGGTGGCCGAGAACGTAATGTTCAGTGCCGATGCGTGTGCAAAAGGTCGCCAAGCGTTGGCAAATAACTGCGCTGTTCTATGTGATGTCGAGATGGTTAAGCAAGGCGTGACCAAACGGATGATTGCGCAAGAACCATTATGCTTTTTGAATGATCAAGGAGTAGCGGATCGAGCCAAACGCCGCGGGGAAACCCGCTCTATGGCTGCACTGGATGCGTGGCAGCCCCTACTTGAAGATAGCGTTGTACTGATCGGAAATGCGCCGACCGCTTTATTTCGCTTATTGGAAATGATTGAACAGGGCACGCAAAAACCTGCGTTGGTGATTGGGATGCCCGTAGGATTTGTCGGTGCGGCAGAATCAAAACAAGCCCTTTGGGAGGCGCATGAACACCTAGGATTAGACTGCATTACGTTAGCGGGCCGACAAGGCGGTAGCGCAGTGACTGCGGCCGCATGTAATGCGCTACTGCGCTGCAATCATGGAGAATGGTACTAGATGCCTATTCATGTGATTGGTTTGGGTGTGGCTGAACAAGCACACCTGGACACCTGCGCGCTAGGTGCCTTGCAAGCAGCCAATATAGTTGTGGGTTCGCAGCGGCAGTTAGCGACGGTAAAGGGGCACTTGTCAGTCGGGCAACAGCGCATTGAACTGCCGAAGTTGCCGCAACTTGCGAGCGAGATAGAGCACTGGTTAAAGAAGGGCGATACGGTTTGTCTGCTTGCCTCGGGCGATCCTTTATATTTTGGTATTGGTAAATGGGTGCGCGACACCTTTCCTAGACTAAACCTTGGGACAGAGCTCTGTTTTTATCCCGGCGTTTCAAGTATTCAGTCGGCTTGCCATCGCTTAGCTTGGTCGCTTCAAGACGTAGACGTTATCTCATTGCATGGACGGCCTTTAAATGGCTTGACGGCATGTTTAAAGACTGATTCGCGCTACGTATTGTTAACGGATAAAGACAGTAATCCGCAGGCCATTGCGACAGCGTGTGTCGCGGCAGGGTTCCGCTCTGCGGTCATCACGGTTTGCGAAAAGTTGGGCTATGGCGATGAACAAGTGCGCCGCTTTGACGCGGAGGCGCTTCGTGACGGTGTAGCCAGCCAAATCGTTTTTGAGGCCTTGAATGTAGTCTGTCTGCAGACTTTCGAGTCGAGTGGTTATTGGCCTTCCTTTCCGGGTATTCCAGATACGCAGTTAAGTACAGACAAAGGCCAGGGTCGGGGTATGTTAACCAAGCGAGAGGTGCGTCTCGCTATTTTGTCCTTAATGCAGCCATCAGCCGAGGATTGTATTTGGGATGTGGGTGCCGGCTGCGGTGGCGTCTCAACTGAATTGGCATTATGGGGTCATGGCGCACAGGTTTATGCGATTGAGCATCACGAGGAACGTCTGCGTTGTTTACATGAAAATCAGCAAAAATTTGGTTTGATGGGCTGTCTTCATATTATTTCTGGCATGGCGCCGACGGCGTGTGCGCGTTTACCAAAAGCAAATAAGGTATTTGTCGGCGGCAGCGGTGGTCAACTCCACGCCATGCTCGCGCAAGCTTGGCAAACATTGCCAACGCAGGGCGTACTCGTGGCGAGTGCCGTAACTGAACAATCTCGACAACAACTGTATGCCTTTTGTCATGCGCACAGTTCATTTGAATCCGGTGCAGCAGAGACGCTCGAAATAACCGTGAGTCGGGGTGAAAGTCTGGCCGGTGGTCTCTACTACAAGCCAAATCTGCCGGTGACGCTATATAAGTTAACAAAGCAAGCAGGAGCCTCAGATGTCTAGTTCAGACGAAATGCACGCTGCGCATCAAACGCCTCGCCGCGGCGTATTTTATGGCGTAGGTGTCGGGCCAGGGGACCCAGAATTACTGACCATGAAGGCGTTTCGATTAATCAAACAAGCGTCTGTGATTAGCTATTTAACGAGTGGTAAAAATGGCTCACAGGCAAAAACGATTGCAAGGCTTGCATTGGCTGAGCGCGCTGCGCTCACTGATGCGCAAGAAATTTCAATTAATATGCCTATGTCTAAAGATCGTACCTTGGCAAACAAAGCCTATGACCTTGGGGCAGAACAAATTCGTACCGCGCTAAACGCAGGGCAAGATGTATTATTTTTATGTGAAGGTGATCCCTTATTTTTTGGCTCATTCGCATACTTATTAGAACGCCTAGAGGGTGATTTTTGTTGTGAAGTGGTCCCCGGCATTTCTTCGGTTAATGCCGCTGCATGCGCCTTACTTACGCCCTTAACCATGTTGAAAGAATCATTTGCTGTAGTGAGTGGTCGTCATACCGATGCACAAATTGAGGCCGCGTTGCGTGGCCACGATAGCGTTGTCATTATGAAGGCGGGTCAAGCAAGGCAACGTTTGCTCGACTTGCTAAAACGCACAGGCCGATTTGGTGATGCGGCATACCTTGAATACATTGGTCGTGATAATCAAAAGGTTATCAAGGCGCTGGACCAGTTGCCTGATGAGCCAGGCCCCTACTTCTCTTTGTTCGTGGTGCTGCCCACCGGGGCGCGAAGCGAATGACACGAATAATTGCCTTAACCGATGCAGGCCTTGCCCTTGCTGAGCGGCTCGTCGCTCAGTTGGATAATGCACAGGTATGGTTTAAACCAAGCCCATTCGCCGAAAGTATTCAGCAGGCGTTTACCAAAGGTGAACGGCTTATATTTATTTGCGCGACCGGTATTGTTATGCGCGCATTGGCACCGGTGTTGGTCAGTAAACATGATGATCCGCCAGTCTTGGTTCTAGATGAAATGGGTCGCTTTGTTGTTCCTTTGTTATCTGGCCATGAAGGTGGCGCGAATGAATGGGGACGGGGTGTTGCGCAAAATCTTGGCGCGCAGCTTGTGTTAACGACGGCCAACACCTACTTGAAGCCCCTATACACAGTGGGGATGGGATGCGAAAGAAACTGCCCGCTGCCAGAACTAAAGACCTTACTTACCGCCTGCTTAGATGAAATTGGTTTAGAGACATGTCAGCTCAGTGCGCTCGCAAGTATTGATATTAAATTCGATGAGGTGGGTCTAATTGAGCTGGCTCAAGAGTTGGCGCTTCCGTTTCAAACGTGGTCAAAAGAGCAGTTACGTGAGGTTGAGACACAGCTGAGCGTCAAATCTGATTATGTATATGAAACGGTCGGCGTATACGGTGTTGCCGAGTCAGCGGCGCTGTATGCGGCCAAAGCGCTCAGTGACTCGCCGGCTGAGCTTGTGCTTACAAAGCAGAAAACAGCAAAAGCGACTTGCGCGATAGCGCGTGCGTATACGGGCAAAGTTGATACGCATAATGAGCAACCAAGTGTGTCGCGTTAAGTATCGAAAGTGATGGCATTTTAATTATATTGTTAGGAATTTTAGTTAGCACATGAAACAGTTATTTGTTGTAGGGACAGGGCCCGGTGATCCGAGCTTAATTGCCCCAAAAGCACGCGAGGCGATAGAGGCCAGCAGTGATTTAGTCGCCTATGGATTATATATGGATTTGCTGGGCGATATCTGTGCTGGCAAGCAGCATCATGATTTGCCTCTCGGCGAAGAAATTGGCAGGGCGAAGCTAGCACTTGAACTTGCGGCGAGTGGGAAAACGACGGCGCTGTTATCAAGTGGAGATATTGGTATCTATGCAATGGCCACCGTGGTCTTTGAGTTACTTGATCAACAGTTGCAAGGGCAAATTGATCAGCCGGAATGGCTTGAGGTTGAGGTGGAAGTGATTCCAGGTATTTCAGCCATGCAAGCGGGAGCGAGTCGTGTGGGCGCGCTGCTTGGCCACGATTTTTGTACCATTTCTTTGTCAGATCTACTCACGCCCTGGGAAACCATCGATAAGCGCATTCATAGTGCCGGCGCCGGTGATTTTGTCGTCTCGTTCTATAACCCTGTGTCAAAGAAAAGAGATTGGCAACTGAATCATGCACGGGATGTTTTGTTGCAATACCGACCCGCCTCAACCCCCGTATTGTTGGGGCGGCAATTAACGCGAGAAGATGAGCAGGTAACGATTACGACGCTCGAAAAACTCGATGCCAAAGACGTAGATATGTTTACTTTAGTGAGTGTTGGTAATAGTGAATCTCGTCATATCGTCAATGGTAATAAACAATGGCTATACACGCCCAGAGGCTATAAGAAAAAATTATGACCGTATACTTTATTGGTGCGGGTCCGGGTGATCCAGAACTTATGACCCTAAAAGGGCAGAGCGTGTTGGAGCGTTGTCCTATCGTCCTTTATGCAGGCTCGTTGGTACCCAGAGAAGTGGTAGAGTCGGTGGAAAGTACCGCTGAGCTTATTGTCGATACCGCTGCAATAGATTTGGAAGAAATTTCAGCTCATATCGAGCAGGCACACAAAGACGGCAAAGATGTGGCACGACTGCAATCGGGCGATCCATCACTGTATGGCGCGATTGGCGAGCAAATACGCCGACTTGAACAGTTAGGCATCGATTATGAAATTATTCCAGGCGTGAGTGCCGTGGCCGCATCGGCCGCGTATTTAGGCAAAGAGCTGACGTTATCAGGCGTTTCCCAGACCCTCATCATGACGCGCTATGAGGGAAAAACACCTTTCCCTGAGGGGGAACGCCTGCCGCAACTTGCTAAGAGCGGCGCTACTTTGGCGATCCACTTAGGTGTGACCCGCATACATAAAATTGTTGAAGAATTGATCCCCCATTACGGCGAGGACTGCCCCGTTGCGGTGTGTTATCGAACGAGTTGGCCAGATCAAGACAAGGTGATGGGTACCCTCAAGGATATTGTTGTAAAAGTACGCGAGAAGAAATTTGCGCGTACCGCACTCATATTAGTGGGACATGTACTAGATACGGATGAGTTTGCCGATTCTTACCTTTATGCCAAAGATAAGGCACATGTATTTCGTCCCAAAGTAAAACCCGCAAGCCCACGAAAAATAAAGCGTTAGATATACCGTCCAACGTTTTCACGTAACTAATTTTGAAGAGATTTACATGCAATTAAATAAAATACCGACCACGATCGTAACGGGCTTCTTAGGCAGTGGTAAAACCACCTTACTGTCAAATGTCATCAAACAAGCGCAAGGAAAGCGCATCGCGGTGATCGTGAATGAATTTGGTGAACTGGATATTGATGCCGACTTGTTGCGCAGTTGTCCGCTCTCGTGCGAAGACGAGGGCGAAGGCGAAGCGAACGTGGCGGCGACCAATATTGATGAGGGTATATATGAGTTAGCGAATGGCTGCATTTGCTGTACGGTTGAAGAAGAGTTCCTGCCGGTGATGCAACAATTAGTTGAGCGTCGTGATGACATTGACCATATCCTCATTGAAACGAGCGGTTTGGCTTTACCCAAACCGCTAGTACAAGCGTTTAATTGGCCGGGAATAAAAGAATACTGCACGGTGGATGCGGTAATTACGGTGATTGACGGGCCCGCCGTTGCGGCGGGTCGGTTCGCCCAAGACGAAGACAAGATTCAAGCGCAGCGCCTAGCTGACGAGAGTCTTGATCATGACCCTAGCTTAAAAGAGTTATTGGAAGATCAGTTAAGTGCCGCCGATTTAGTGGTGGTTAGTAAAAATGATCTGCTGGATACCGCGCAACGAGAGCGAGTAGCGCAGGTGGTAACGAATCGTGTACCGAGTGAAGTTAAAACTACGTACATCAGTAATGGTGATACCTCACTGGATGCGATTATTGGTTTAGATGCCGCCGCAGAAGAGCGTATTAACGCGGTGCATAATCATCATGATCATCATCATGCGCACGGCGAGCATCATGCGCACGCGCACGATCATTTCGACTCTTTTGTCGTCACGCTAGGCGAAGTAAACAGTGACAAATTACAGGCAGCGATACAGCAGGTGCTCAACGACTATAATATTTTCCGTGTTAAAGGGTTCGCGGCGCTTCCTGATAAGCCTATGCGGCAGGTATTGCAGGCCGTTGGGCAGCGTTTAGATGTGTATTTCGATCGCCCTTGGCGAACGGACGAAGCGCACCAGACACAACTTGTGTTTATTGGAAAAGGTATCGCACACGACCCAATAAAAGAAGCGCTTGGCGTGGCGGTCGTATGACTTTTCTCCGTCTTGTTTGAGCACTGACGTATGCACCTGCTCGCGGCTAAACCTGGTGGCTTTGTTGATGATGAAGGTATTATCGATCTTGATCAAAGCCCGGCAGAGCTCGTTATTCTGACTGCGGCAGACAGCAGCGTGTCGGCGTTATCGTGTGCCTTGCAAGAAATCAGTGAGGCAGTGTCTGATAGCGCGGAGATGGTGTTACCGCGCGTTCGGTTAGCCAATTGGATGCAATTATTGAAACCGGCGGCGTATGATTTGTATGAGCATAAAGTGCTCGATCAGGCGCAAGTGGTGGTGGTGTCGTTGTTGGGCGGTGCGAGTTATTGGGCCTATGGGTTTGAGCGTCTGGTTGCATGGCAACAACAATCGACCCCCAGTAAAGCGCGCACATTGATTATCGTGCCTGGTGATGACAACCTTGACCCTGAGTTGTTAAGTGCCTGTTCCGTTCCTGCCGAAGAGGTGCATCGTGTTTGGCGGTACCTGCGCGAAGGCGGGGTTGAGAACGCAACGCAACTGCTCCGGTTTATCTTCACGCAGTACATTAACCAAACTGACGCGTTGTCGTTAACTTGGAAAGAGCCCAAGCCCTTCCCAAAGTGCATGATTTACGAGCCAGGTATCGGGCCCAGTACCTTGCTGTCTTGGCAGAATAAGCTGCGTGAATCCCCTGGTTTAACGAAGTGTGATAACCGACCGGTTGTACTCTTACTGTTTTACCGCAGCCACTTGCAAAGCGCTAATACGGCAATGTTTGATGCGTTTATTGAACAACTCAGTGTGGAAAATTTACGCGTGTTACCGGTTGCGATCAGTTCGCTAAAAGACGCCGCCTCGTTAGCGCTTGTGAATACCCTGATCGAACAAACTGATACGCAACTCATCTTAAACGCGACCGGCTTTGCGACGAATACCGTGGCAAGTCCAGACTTAAGTTCTGAACCCAGTACCTTTAAATCGCCCTTTGATAAACCCGTGGTTGTGTTGCAGCTTGTGTTGTCTGGCAGCACCGAAGAAGACTGGCTCGAACACAGCCAGGGCTTACGCAGTCGCGATTTAGCAATGCAGATCGTGTTGCCTGAGATGGATGGTCGCGTGGCCACCCGCGCGATTAGCTTTAAGTCAGAGCGTTATTTCGATCCACGCGCCGAAACAAGTGTGATTCAGTATGTTTTACATGCCGAACGTGCGGCGTTTGTTGCCCAGTTATCACGCCGTTATTGCCAGCTATCGAGCAAACCTAATGCAGAAAAACGGGTGGCCTTAGTGCTTGCCAATTACCCAACTAAAGATGGTCGAATTGGTAATGGTGTGGGCCTAGATACACCTAATTCGGCGCGGCAAATTCTGCTCGCGATGCAAGACGCTGGGTATCCCGTTAGTGAAGTACCTGACGATGGTAATGGTTTGATTGAGGCGTTATTGACGTCGGTCACTAATAATCCCAATACCCTGCATCATCTACCTTGCTGGCAAAGCGTTGACCTAGAAAGCTATAACCATTTTTTTGCTGAGCTTCCGTTGTCGTGTCAGCATGCGGTAACTGAACAGTGGGGGCCGCCGGAAGCCGATATCAAGTTTCGTCAAGGCCGCTTGATGGTGTCGGGCATTCGGTTAGGGGAGACGTTTGTCGGTATTCAGCCAGCACGAGGTTTTAATATTGATCTGGTCGCCAACTACCATGACCCAGATTTGATTCCGCCGCACAATTATTTAGCATTTTATTTTTGGCTACGTCACGTATACAAAGTAGAGGCGATCATTCATGTCGGTAAACATGGCAATTTGGAATGGCTACCCGGAAAGGGCGTGGCATTATCGGACACCTGTTGGCCAGATATAGCGCTCGGGCCATTGCCGCATTTTTATCCATTTATTGTGAATGACCCCGGCGAAGGGGCGCAAGCGAAGCGACGCACGCAAGCGGTTATTATTGACCATCTCATGCCTCCGATGACCCGTGCAGAGACCTACGGCCCTTTATCCGAGCTAGAGTCTTTGGTTGACGAGTACTATCAGGCGATGGGGATGGACGATAAACGCGAGACGTATTTACGTCAGACAATTATTGATCAGGTCAAAGAAACGCATGTGCTCGATGAATTAGGCGCCAAAGATACCTCCGATGACCAGGCCGTATTGAATGAGCTAGATGCCTATTTATGTGATATTAAAGAAGCACAAATCAGGCATGGTTTGCATATATTAGGCGTGTTACCAGCGCCTGAAAAATTGGCTGATACCCTCGTCGCCTTGTTGCGCTTGCCGAGAGGCGGGGAACAAAAAAGCCAAGGTATTTTGCATAACCTCGTTGAGGATTTATCGCTCAGCAATAATGAGCAAACCTTTGACCCGCTCGCTGCCACGTCGCAGCCTTGGCAGGGTGACCGGCCTGGCCTATTGCTGCAGATAGACGATCAGGTGTGGCGTACCGAGGCGGATACACGCGAGCGCTTAGAATTGCTGGCGAAGCAGTTAATCATTGACTGCGTGTTAAGTGATACAACGCAGCGCTCGCTGGAGAATTTACCCGCGACGGCCGCTCAACTTCACTTTACGAGAACAATACTTTTACATGCGTTGCACAAGAGTGCTGAGCAAGAGATCTCTGCATTATTAGCCGGATTGTCGGGTCAGCGCATTGACCCAGGCCCCAGCGGTGCGCCAACCCGCGGTCGACTCGATACCTTGCCGACAGGTCGCAATTTCTTTTCAGTGGATAATCGAGCTATACCATCCCCTGCAGCCTGGGAAATTGGCAAGCGGTCAGCGCAAGCGTTGATTGAGCGGCATTTACAATTGCATGGCGACTTTCCAAAGCAGCTGGGTTTATCTGTATGGGGAACCGCGACCATGCGTACCGGTGGAGATGATATCGCGCAAGCGTTTGCTTTAATGGGCGTGGAACCCATTTGGGCACCTGGATCTAACCGGGTTGTGGATTTCAGAGTGATTAGCACGCAATTGTTGCAGCGACCGCGGGTGGATGTGACCTTGCGGGTGTCTGGTTTTTTCCGCGATGCCTTCCCAAATGTGATGAAGTTATTTGATGCGGCTGTACAAAAAATTGTCGCAATAGAAGAGCCTGGCAATGAAAACCTAATTCAGCAGCATGTAAATCATCGGCAAAAAGAGTTAGAAGCGCTCGGGCATTCAAGTGATGAGGCGAAAAGACAGGCGAGTTACCGTGTATTTGGCAGCAAACCTGGGGCATATGGAGCGGGGCTTCAGGGTTTGATTGATGAGCGTTGCTGGGCACAGCAAAGCGATCTCGCGGATGCATATTTGAATTGGGGTGGCTACGCATACGGCAATGAGGCGGGTGATGGGGTCGAGGCGAAAGAGGCCTTTCGTCATCAATTATCGAACTTAGAAGTGGTTGCACAAAATCAAGATAACCGAGAGCATGATATTTTAGATTCGGACGATTACTATCAATTTCAAGGGGGGATGACAAACGCCGTCAGCGTATTTTCTGGGCATACCCCAGCGGTTTATCATAATGACCATTCAAACCCATCTTCGCCGAAGGTGCGTACCTTAAAAGAAGAATTGAATAGGGTGGTCCGCTCACGTGTGTTGAACCCCAAGTGGATTAATGCAATGCGCGAACACGGTTATAAAGGCGCGTTTGAAATGGGCGCAAGTATTGATTATTTGTTTGCGTATGATGCGACGACCAATCTCGTTGATGACTATCAATACGCATCAGTGACCGACGCGCTCATTTTGGATGAGGATAATTTGAATTTTCTACTTGAAAACAACCCTGCCGTGCTCGAAGAAATGACAGAAAGATTACTCGAGGCAACGCAGCGAGGTTTATGGGAAAATCCGGGTGAGTACGCGCATCGGCTGCAAGATATCTTGTTGGAAATTGATGAGCGGCAAGAGGCGGCTTCCTAGCGATGTTGATGACGATTCTTGTATTAGCGATCGCCTTGGATTGGGTGTTCAAAGAACCGCGCTGCTGGCACCCCTTGGTTGGCTTTGGTGCGATTGCGATGCTTTGTGAGCGCAAGCTTAATGCCCGCATAAGCAAATTGATGGGCGTTGTCGCTTGGTTAATCGCTGTTTTACCCCTGGTTTTTTTGGCGTTATACCTGCAAAGAGTGCTCGAGAGCGTTATGTTAGCGGTCCCGACCGTCGGCACCGTTATGTATGTGGTGGTCTCCGGTTTGATTCTATACCTTGCGATAGGTTGGCAATCATTAATTAGCCATGCACTCGCGATCAGCGAGCCACTTGCGCGAGGGGATCTTGACGCGGCGCGTCAAGCCGTGGGGATGATTGTAAGTCGAGATACGTCTGAATTGGAGACAGAACAAGTCGCAGCCGCCGCGACTGAATCCGTTCTAGAAAACGGTGCGGACGCGGTATTCGGCGCCTTGTTTTGGTTTGTTATTTGGGGGCTACCGGGTGTCGTTTTATACCGATTAAGCAATACACTTGATGCAATGTGGGGTTACAAAAATGCGCGTTTTCTTCATTTTGGTTGGGCCGCTGCACGGATAGATGATGTGTTGAACTTGATCCCGGCGCGATTAACGGCAATCAGTTACGCCTTAGTGGGTAACGGGCGGTTAGCCTTGCTGGCCTGGAAACACCAAGGTGCGAGTTGGAAAAGCCCCAATGCAGGGCCAGTGATGGCAGCCGGTGCGGGCGCGATTAATGTGCGATTGGGCGGGGGGGCGATGTACCATGGACAATATCAAGCGCGACCTGCTTTAGGCCCCATAAATGGGGAGAAAGCTTCGGCAGAAAGTATTTTAAGTTCCGTTCGTTTAGTAAATAAGTCGCTTATGCTTTGGGTGAGTCTCAGCATAGTCGTGGTATCGGTCGAGGCTTGGTTATGAGTTCGACAACCATAAACAATAAGTTGCAAGCCTCGGCATTGCTTCATGGTGGCGATGTAGAAACGGCCAGTGATGTATTTGGCATACCGGTTGGCGATTGGATAGACCTGTCGACGGGTATTAGTCCGTTTGCCTATCCGAATACGCAGATATCGCCTGCAGCCTTGACCGGTATGCCGTATCAAACGAAAAGCTTTGAGCGAGCAAGCCGCAAATATTACGCGCTGGCGAATAACGCAGAGGTACCGGCTCTAGCGGCGTGTAATGGCTCTCAGCAAGTGATCTCGATGCTGCCACAAGTGTTAGCGCAGTTGCCGGTATTGTTACCGAATATCGGCTATGCAGAGCACACAGAGGCATGGCGCCAAGCCGGCGCCGAGATCAATGTTTATAATGCCTTAGATGCGCAACAAGCGATTGATGAAATCGAGCTGCAGCTCAGCAACAATAACGCTTGCCATGTCGTCGTTATTAATCCAAATAACCCGAGCGGCATTACGTTTTCTGCGGAGCGTTTACTCGGCTGGGCGAGGCGTTTGCAAGGTAATGCCAAGCTTATTATTGACGAAGCATTTATTGACGTGGCACCCGAGCAAAGTGTGTTAAACGGCTATTATCATGCGAATATGGTCGTGCTCAGGTCATTTGGTAAGTTCTTTGGTCTGCCTGGTTTACGCCTAGGGTTTGTGTTTGCTACGGATGATATCGGAAAAAGAATCAAATCTAATATCGGCTTATGGGATATCAACGGCCCTGCACAAGAAATAGCAGTAGGTGCCTTTGATGACGTTGTTTGGCAGCGCAAAACACGGGAGGCATTGCACGATGCGGCAGCGTTTAACGAGGCCTTATGGCAGCCGTTGCTTCAGCATATCGCATCGCAGGGGCACCCATACGCGGCGCAACAATGCACGTTGTTTTCAAGTTATTATTTACCGCTTAGTCTCGCGCAAACTTGGTACGCGTATTTTGCGTCGCACGGTGTTTTATTAAGACTGATAAAAGCTCATGACAGCCAAGCATTTATTCGCGTTGGCTTGATAGACCCTAAAAGTGCTCATCAAGTAGCACATATTAACTATGTAATTAATCAAAGCATTCAAGCCTCCGTATTCAAGAGGGGCGAAAATGCGAGCGACATGCAATCGGAGAGAAAATATGGCTGAGCAGCCAAAAGCGTCAAAACCAGGCATTATGGTGTGTGGCCACGGTAGCCGAGATAAAGGTGCCGAACGGGAATTTGGTCTCGTCGCCGCAGGGCTAAAAAAACGTTTTCCAGATATGCCCGTTGAATACGGTTTTCTTGAGTTTTCTGCGCCGAATATACACATGGGCTTAAATTCGTTAATCGACCAGGGGGTCAACGAAATTTATGCGGTGCCAGGTATGCTGTTCGCTGCCACGCATGCGAAAAATGACATTCCGTCGGTGCTGACAACCTTCGATGAAACCAATAGCGGCGTCAAAGTTGAATACGGGAATGAGCTAGGGCTGCACGACGCAATGATCAATGCGTTTCAAGCGCGCATCTATGAGTCGATGGACATTGATCCGCAACAGCCGCCTGCAAGTTTGTATGACACCATGTTGGTCGTTGTTGGTCGGGGGACCTCCGATACTATGGCGAATGCAGAAGTTGCCAAGTTAACGCGTATCGTCAACGAAAATATGGGCTTTGGCTGGGCAGACACCGTGTATTCTGGTGTGACTTACCCGTCAGTGGGTGAGGGTTTAGAGCGTTTAGTAAAACTCGGATTTAAGAAAATTATTGTGGCGCCGTACTTTTTATTCACAGGCCGTTTAATTAAACGTATCTATGGCTATGTAGACCATGTCGCGAAGCAGTTTCCGGAGGTTGAATTTATTAAAACGCCTTATTTAAAAGATCATGAGAAGGTCATTGATGCGTTTGAGGTGAGAGTCAGGGAGATCATGGGTGATCAAGCGATGCCGGAAAATTTAATGGGCGCCTTTAAGCGTCGTTTAGCTGCCGGTGATGTCGATGTGCACCATCATCATGCCGAGTTTGATCCAAGCAACCCTGACGCAAGTAAGCACGAAGAATTACACACGCACAGTCACTCTCACGGCCACACACATAGCCATGCTAATGACCAGGCGCATAACCATGGCCATTCGCATGGGGTTTACAAACATATTAGCCATCCCCTTGGCCCGAGAACTATGATTGGTGACGGTATTTGCAATTGCTTTATGCGTCAGTTCCCACAAGAAATTCTTGAGGAAGAGAAAGAGCGGATTGCAAAGCAAAGTACCGATTTACCGTTAGCGCACCGTCAATAAGTAAAAGAACCGATAACCATGAGCCGTAATTTCAGTTACTCAGACACCGATAAGGAAGCGATTTATCGCGTCATGGCGGAGCGCCGTGATATGCGCCACTTTAATGGTGAGCCGATGGATGAATCGCTCATTCATAAACTGTTGCATGCGGCCCACACGGCGCCAAGTGTTGGGCTTATGCAACCGTGGCGGTTTATACGCATTAAACAAGCAGCGACGCGCGAGGCGCTGCATGCGCTCGTCGATAAGGAGCGGGCGTTAACTGCTGATGCCTTAGGTGAACAGAAGCAAGATTTCTTAAAATTGAAGGTGGAGGGGATTTTACAGTGTTCTGCCTTGATCGTGGCGGCGCTGCCCGATAAACGCGAGTCTTACGTGTTTGGTCGACGCACACTTCCAGAAATGGATTTAGCCTCCTTGTCTTGTGCAATTCAAAATATGTGGTTAGCGGCGCGTGCCGAAGGTATTGGCATGGGTTGGGTCTCTTTGTTTGATCCTGATGCTTTAAAAACGCTATTAAACATGCCGCCAGATAGCCATCCCATTGCCATTTTATGTATCGGGCCGGTTGATGAGTTTTATGAAAAGCCAATGCTGGTGTTAGAGGATTGGAAACAAGAAACGGCGTTAAGTGAGTTTTTGTTTGAAGACGAGTGGGGCGTTCAAGCGAAATGACCGCGCACAAAATTTTTATGCTGGCGCCTGCGCTGAAATCTTGTTTGAGCTTTTGATATATGACGACATTAATGGTGCAAGGCACCACCTCTGATGCAGGGAAAAGTACCTTGGTCGCGGCACTTTGCCGTTGCTTGAAACGCCGCGGGCTTAGCGTTGTGCCTTTCAAACCTCAGAATATGGCACTGAATAGTGCCGTGACAGTGGATGGCGGTGAAATTGGCCGCGCGCAAGCCCTCCAAGCGCAAGCATGTGGCTTAGAGCCTACAACCGATATGAACCCAGTGTTGCTAAAACCCTCCACTGATATTGGTGCGCAGGTCATTATTCATGGCCGTGCCATCGGTAATATGACCGCACAGGACTATCATGGCTATAAGCAAACAGCCAAAGAGGCGGTGCTGGCCTCACATAAGCGGTTGAGTGAAGCATTTGATTTGGTCATTGTAGAGGGCGCTGGGTCGCCTGCAGAGATTAATTTGCGTGAAAATGATATTGCCAATATGGGGTTTGCTGAGGCCGTCGACTGCCCAGTGATTCTCATCGCCGATATTGATCGTGGCGGTGTGTTTGCACATGTAGTTGGAACGTTGGCGCTATTAAGCGAGAGCGAGCAAAAGCGCGTGATGGGCTTTGTTATTAACCGATTTCGAGGCGATATTGCGTTACTGCAACCCGGGTTAGACTGGCTAGAAAACTATACAAAAAAGGACGTGTTGGGCGTACTGCCGTTCTTACAAAGCTTGCATTTAGACGCGGAAGACGCGATCCCCGTTAAACGGTATCAACAAGAGAAAAGCGACGCTCAGGCGCATACACAATTAAAAGTTGTGGTGCCGCGGTTGCCGAGAATGAGCAATCATACTGATTTTGATTCATTGGCGTTGCATCCAGATGTCGACTTTCAAATCATCGGCGCCAATCAAACCTACTCTGGCGCCGATTTGATTATTTTACCTGGCTCGAAATCGGTACGCTCAGATCTAGCCTGGCTGAGAGAGCAGGGTTGGGAGGAGCGCATAATGCGCCACCTGCGTTATGGGGGCAAAGTGTTGGGTATTTGCGGTGGGTTTCAAATGCTTGGAAACATGATTCATGATCCAAATGGTATTGAGGGCGAGGCCGGTTCAAGTGAAGGCCTGCAATTGCTTAATTGCGAGACCACGCTCACTTCAGAAAAGGCCTTGGAAAATAGAACTGGCTTTTTGAGTAAGGAGATCAGCACTAATGGTGATACTCAAATTGCCAGTGCGGGTTATGAAATTCATGTGGGAGTGACCCATGGGGAAGATACGCAGCGCCCAGTGATGTTGCCAAACACAGATGGGGCTGAGCCTGACGGCGCAATGAACCAAGAAGCAAGCATTGCGGGCACCTATTGGCATGGCTTATTGGACCAAGGAGACGCTCTGAATGGCTGGCTCCGTTGGGCGGGATTAGTGACTAGCAAGGTAATTGATTTTAACAATATCCGAGAAGAGCAGCTTGACCGTCTTGCGGATTCACTTGAGTCTTCAATTGATATTGACGCGTTGATCGATCGTCTTAAAACAGGAGCCAGAACGTGAATACTCTGGTATTAGGGGGCACCCGCTCAGGCAAGAGTAAATTAGCCGAGTCGCTTGCGCAAGAAAGTGAACATGATGTGACCTATATTGCCACCGCACAAGCGAAAGACGGTGAGATGCAGCGACGTATTGATTTACATCGTGCGCGGCGGCCGGCAAGTTGGCAGCTAGTTGAAGAGCCCTTGCAGTTAGCAGCGTGTCTTGAGCGGCTTGCACAGCCAAACCGCTGCCTCTTAATTGATTGCATGACGTTGTGGCTTACCAACCTGTTACTCGTTGATCCAGATTTGAATAAAGATGAGGCATTAAGAACCGAGCTTGATGCCTTATATAACGTAATACCGACGTTGCCAGGACACCTGATTATGGTGAGCAATGAGACCAATATGGGCATTACGCCGCTGGGTGAATTGTCCCGAAAATATTGTGATGAAGCGGGTGTATTGCATCAGCGATTAGCCGCTTTGAGTGATCGGGTAATTTTAACGGTGGCAGGGTTACCGCATTATTTAAAGGGTCAGCCTCACGGGTTGTAATGGTCCCTCACTGAAATCAAAAATCATGATGAAAGTTTGAAGATAAATAAGGTTGTATAGCATGAGCGAAATCGAATCAAATCAAGAAGATAACAGTAAAAAAGAGGCCGCACATAAGCGGAAAATGCAGAAGCAGAAGGAAAAAATAGATGCGCACATCGCTGACTCAGATGAGGAGCGCGGTGTTTCAATTCTGTTAACCGGAAATGGTAAAGGCAAAAGCAGCTCAGGTTTTGGCATGGTATTGCGTGCCTTAGGGTATGGTCATGAGGTGGGCGTTGTGCAATTTATTAAGGGCGCGCAGTTATCCGGCGAAGAAATCTTTTTGAAAGAAAAAATGCCTCATATTGAGTTTTATCAAATGGGCACCGGTTTTACCTGGGACACGCAAGATCGCAGTGCAGACATTGAAGCAGCCGAGCGAACCTGGGCGGTAGCAGAACAGATGCTGAAGAATACATCGTTAGATTTGGTACTACTCGACGAGCTAACCTATATGCTCGCCTATAAGTATTTAGACGAAGCCATGGTGTTAGAGGCCCTAAAGAACCGACCCAAAGAGCAAAGCGTTGTGGTAACGGGACGCGGTGGCGGCGCCAGTTTGCGGGAGTTAATGGATACCGTGTCGGAAGTGAAAGACATAAAGCACGCTTACAATGCCGGTATTAAGGCGCGCAAGGGTGTAGATTATTAGTCGGCAAGGTTTACGATAATGACCTTTACAGAACAAGTTCAGAATAAAATTGATAACAAAACCAAACCGCTGGGCGCGCTAGGTGACCTCGAGGCAATTGCGAAACAGCTTTGCCTTATACAAAACACGCTTAGCCCCGAAATATGCGAGCCGCACGTGGTGGTGTTTGCTGGTGACCACGGTATTGCTAAGGAGGGGGTTAGTGCTTATCCGCAAGACGTGACATGGCAAATGGTGATGAACTTTGTCTCAGGGGGTGCGGCGATCAATGTGTTTTGTCGTCAACATGAGCTGTCATTGTTGGTAGTAGATGCCGGTGTTAATTATGAATTTCCTGTCGATTTACCCATTCTTTCTCGCAAGATAGCACGTGGTACACATAGTTTTTCAACGCAATCGGCGATGAGCGCGACGCAGCTTGAACAAGCCTTAGAGACAGGCAAGAAGGTAGTGCAAGGCCTTGCAGAGGCGGGCTGTAATTTAGTTGGCTTTGGCGAGATGGGAATTGGCAATACGGCGTCGGCCAGTATGATTATTAGCCAGTTAACTGGCTTGCCTTTATCTGAGCTGACAGGACGCGGAACCGGCTTAAACGACCAACAACTGGCTCATAAACTCGCAATTCTTCAAAAAGCGCAGGCCTTACATGGGCAGGTTAAAACCCCGTTAGAGGTGTTAAGAACTTTTGGCGGGTTTGAAATTGCGCAAATGGTCGGTGCGATGCAGGAAGCCGCTAAACGGAATATGCTTATTTTAGTGGATGGGTTTATCGCAAGTGCGGCGTATTTAATTGCGTATGAAATGGATAGCACCATCGCCGGCAGCGCTATTTTTTGTCATCTTTCACATGAACAAGGGCACCAAAAATTACTTGATTACTTATCGGTACAACCGCTTTTAGGGATGAACCTTCGCTTGGGTGAGGGCTCCGGTTGTGCCTTGGCGTTTCCCCTCATAAAATCAGCGGCATTATTTATGAATGAAATGGCCAGCTTTACAGACGCAGGTGTTTCAAAAGCGTAATGACTGCACACTCGGTATACCCATGAGCTTACACTCACATGATCAACCCCCATCGCCAGAAATTTGGTGGCGCGCTCAGCTCAGACTGATTCATTACGCCCTTTTGTTTTACACGCGCTTACCGGTGCCAAAGTTGGCTGAGTTTGATGCGGCTATGCAAGACCATGCTAGCCGCTATTTTCCGCTCGTTGGCTGGTTAGTCGGTGGGCTATGCGCAATAGGCTTTGTTGCATTTAGTCAGATTTTTACGCATGGCGTCGCAGTGCTTCTCAGTATGGTGTTAGGCGTGTTGCTAACTGGCGGGTTTCATGAGGACGGCCTCGCCGACAGTTGTGATGGCCTAGGTGGCGGTTGGAGCAATGAGAAAATTCTTGAAATAATGAAAGACAGTCGCGTCGGTGTGTATGGCTTGTTGGGTTTAATTAGCGTATTCGCTTTAAAGTTTGCCTGTTTAGTTGAACTCAACCAAAACTTTGTACCGATTGCCCTTGTTGCAGGCCATGTTATTTCTCGCTGGGTAACGACCCCGATTATGTGGAAAATGCATTATGTGCGATCGGATGCCACTACAAAAGCCAAACCGATGAGTAGTGGCTTTTCGCGGCAAGACTTTTTTTATGCGTCGCTGATCTCGTTACCAATTGTTTTGGTATTGCCCTTTGCGTATTGGCTGAGTGTTCTTTTTATTGCGCCGCCAGTGGGTTATTTCATCGTAAAACTTAAGCGATGGTTGGGCGGGTATACCGGCGACACATTGGGGGCCGTGCAGCAATTGAGTGAGGTGAGTTTCTACTTGGGCTTGCTTGCACTGCTTTGAGGAAACGATGCACAAAAGAGGTAAATAGAAAATGTTCATAACAATGAATCGGTTTAAGATAAAGTTGGGCGCTGAACAAACATTCATAGAGATCTGGAAGGGCCGAGACTCTTATCTGGAGACGGTGCCTGGCTTCAAAAGCTTCCACTTGTTGCGTGGCGAAACAAAGGAAGACCATACGCTTATCTCCTCGCATGTTATGTGGGAGTCAAAAGCAGCGTTCCAGGCTTGGACTAAATCCGACGCGTTCAAAAAAGCGCATGCCAATGCCGGTGCGCCGAAAGATATATATATGGGGCCGCCTCAACTAGAGTGCTTTGAGGCCGCATTTTAAGGTTATTCCTGGATGGTTGTTAGTTCCTCATCCAAGAGGCGCGTGCTGTGCGCACTTTCATCAAAAAGAAGAGACCACGCATAAGCGACGATATGCGCAGTTTAACGACCCATGCGCATCAATACCCTAGTACTGAAGTGAGCGGCATGTAAGAGGCTATTTTTTAAAGGAAGCGG
>CAJWAD010000001.1 GCA_913020245.1 uncultured Oleiphilus sp. | reverse complement strand
GGCGCGACATCCCCTGCTTCGTCGGTGATTAACTCCATTAACAAAACACCGTCAACGCAGCCAAAGGTCTCAGGCACTCGCACCGAAGCGCGGGCCAACCGTGATAGGGCATCAACCTCGGCATTTTGCCAAACTTTTTCTTGCTCTTGGCGACCGTAGTTTGACCGTTTTTGCATAGCCCGCGCTTGCCGACCACTGCGTGCTTTGCGTCCCTCTTGATATTGCGCAGCCTTTTTAAAACTGCGCTTCATTGCATCTTTATAAACTTTCGCACAACGAATATTGTCACGGCAGCGGACCACGAATATGTCTGCTTCTTTACCACTCATTAGGCGACTGATAACTTCATCGATCAAGCCATCATCGATGAGAGGCTGCAGGCGTTTGGGCGTTTTCATGAGGTACTCAGTTTTAGTCGTTGGTGATCAATCGAATATTCTATCGACATATTTTTCTATACGTCTGAATCAAGGAATCTGTGCCTTGTTGTGAATTTAGAGCAGTTATCGCTTTATGGCAAAGCGCAATGGCGAACTTACTCACACCTATTATGCATTAAGCTAATTATACGCCGTTTATTTTGCGCTTCCCAGATGCGTATAACAATGTGAAGCAAAGTGAATAGCTAGGTGTGTCACGTTCACTTGGGTTTGGTATAGTCTTAAATATCGTCCATTAGATGCCAGAAAACCATTACTAACTTACCCCTGCTTTTGGTTGTGTAATGATTTGGTGCGTGGGGATGATATTCTGCAATTGGCGAAAAGCAGACATCTAACGTTACGCAAACTATTAGACAATTGCAGACATAGAGCAGCTGCGGTTCTAGGATTTTATTCCAGCAGGTTTATCGAGAGAGCAGACTAAAGACGCATGAGGGGTGATATCGCCGTCAAATCAGCCATTTGAGATGCCAAAGACGCGAACATCAAGCCATTAAGTGGAGTATTACGCGAGCTGCGTATAATCTGTGAGTATGGTTTACAATTTTGGGCAGAATCTACCCACCAAAAATAACAATGTAGTGTCCATTAGTGCTTATGATTGAAATACCTTACAAAATACCTTTAAGCCATATTTTTCTGTTTATTGGACTTGCTCTTATATTTTGCCTTGGAACTCATGGCTATATTGATGATTCATTTTCTCAAACGTCGGAAGCAAAAGCATTTACAACGATGTCGCTTATCATTTTGATTATCTGGATAATTTCGTCGCCTCGAAACAAGAAAATAGTTGTTTCGAGTGAAGGCATTGAAATTCCGAGTGTTTTGTTTCCTCCGTTCAAAGCAAATAAGATATCTTGGCGAGATTTATACAAGACTGAAACAAGGTCTCATAGGAATGGCGCATTCACACTTGTTTTACAGAGTAAAAAAGGAGTGTTTAAAGTTTCAAGCTGGCTATGCTTAAAAGATTTCGAATTCACAATGTACCCAGATTCATTTAATGAATTAGAGGCGACTGTTGATGTCTTGCATACCGAATACAAACAACACTAACAAGTGCGTCAACCGGACCGGTTTGTTCCGAAAGCATGATAACAAGGAAAGAAGATGAAGAGCTTATTAATAATTGCTGTATTAGCCATTGGTTCTTTTCAAATGTGGCAAAAGTACAAACCTAGCACTCCGGTAAGTCCCAGTTTTGAAGAACCTTATGTTGCAGTTTATGGTCGAAATTCGTGCGGTTTTACAAAACAAATGTTATCCAACTTAGAACGCACTGGTGTCAATTACCATTATTTCGTTGTCGATAATAAACAAGTTGCAACCAGCCTTCACTCAAGAATGAAAGCTTCTGGTATATCTACTAAGCGCTACAATTTACCAGTAGTTGATGTTAATGGTTATATTACTGTACGGCCTAATTTTCAGTCAGTTTTAACAGACTACAATGAAATTCTATAACAAGGTGTTTAATGATCGGCCATCAGATTGGCCTGGATAATCACTGTCACGATCTTTTTATGTTGCCGCTTCGCGCCGACTTTACACTAATAAATACTGCACAACGCCTTCCTATTAACTTGGCGTCTTGTTTCAGGAAGACGAGTGTTTTGAGTAGAGATGAATAACGATGATAAGGAATATTTTCGTGTATCTTTTCGTCATTTGTATTCACTAATTAGTGCGCCAATTCATTATTTAACGCTGCTCAATTGGCTAACTAAGGCCTCAACATCTCGTTTTACATACCCTATTTTGCGGACATTATTTTATGTTTAAGAAGTTTATTTCAACCTTTGCGCTTGCCTTAATAACAGTAGGAGTTTGGCTAGCGTTTAAGCCTGCGGTTAACGAAACTATTTACCAAGATATTGGTCGTGAAAACGTAGAACCTATTCTTAGCATTCAAGGTCAGCGATACTTAAAACAGCTGCTAGATGGAAACTATGAGGCGCTCTCTGGGGAGCTTGAGGGCTATTTAACGCGTCCGAGCATCGACAACAATATACAGATTAAAGATGCGCTGTTTGCTTTAGGAAGAACGGAGACTTGGCTCGAGGTCGACTTTAATGCATGGGTTGATCAATCTCCTGATTTAGTCAGTCCAAGATTAATGAGATCGAATTACTTTCTGCAACTTGGCCTCCTAGCAAGAGGAACTGATAAGGTCATTAATACGTCACGATCAAGAATGTCTGAGATGCGTAGGTTCTTTGAAAAAGCAATGGCTGATCTAGAGGTTGTTAAAAGTACATATTCTGATAGCCCCTTCCCCTATGCTATTGAATTGCAAATTGCCCAGCACATTGCAGGGAAATCTCATCGAGAAGCTCTTTACAAAGCTGGAATGGAAATAGATCCATCATTTAGTTGGTTGGTTCATATTTACCTTTGGACATTGGCTCCGAATTGGGGAGGAAGTATCGAACAGCAAAAGGATTTTTTGTTTGAAGTATCCCAAAAGATTCCTGAATACCCGAATTTTAGAAGTGTCGAGATAGATTGGGAGATAAGCCAGCTTAACTCACAGCGAGGACAGTATTGCGATAAAATAGATGACTATAAGCAAATTTATAGTTCATACGAAAACAGTTGGAGCAGTTGGCAACTCGGAAGAGGTTATAGTTGTGCGGGGAAGTTCGAACAATCCATTAAGTACCTAAACGAGTCACTTGAGCATTGGCCTTATCGATCATTGACCTGGCGATTACTTGGCTCAATACAGCATGCTATGGGAGATCATGAGGCTGCTTATAACTCCACCAAAATTGCTATTCATCTAGACCCTTATGATCATTTTGGTTACTTTCAATTAGCAAAGCTAGCTTATTTCTTTCGAGATTATGAACGTGCTGAAAAGGCATTTCAGCGAGCTCATTTAATGGATTCCGAAGATCCAAAATACAAAGCGTATCTCTTACTCGCCCAACAAACTCAGGCTCGACCTTCTGGCACGCATGAAGTCGTCTTTCATAAAGGTGATCTTATGATACGTGAATACTTTACGGAAGGCCGAAGACAACAGCCAAGTAAAGTAATGGCTTCCAATGGCGCGCTTCTGGAATCGAAATACTATGAAGATGGTAATTTAAAGTTCACCGAAACATGGGGGACGGGATATCTCAATGCGAAATTTACCATGAGACATGAGAAAACAACTGGTCCTTTTTGGGAGTATTCTCCTAGCGGCAATGTCGTCGCAGAAGGCTCTTTATACCTGGGAGAAATTGAAGGAACTTTAAATCGACGTTTAGACGATGGTACTTCACTTTACAAAATTCACTTCAAGAATGGTAAGAAAGTTGGTAAAGCTGATTTTGATATGCAAACAATTCAGCTTGATGGTGTTCAGTTTCTTAACATTACATCTGACCAGTTATCTTCAACCGGAACACCGATTAATAGTAAAAATACCTTTCCATTTAGACACGACAGTCCGATCTATATCAGCTCGGCCATTGATGGTGTGGGGAGCGATGAAAACGAGCTTACATACGCATTCTATGGTCCTGATTCAAAGAAGAAATTTGAGTATCTAGTTAGAGTCGTAGGATATGACGGTTTTAATACCTCTTATGCTTACTACTATCCAAATATGGAAGAAGACGTGCCCGGCAATTGGCGAATAGACGTTTTGTGGAATGAGCATCTAGTATCAACACAAGCTATTGAAGTCCATTAGCCTAACCATAATTACTCAGGGTATAAAGGGGAGCATATCTATTTTTATGTCTGCTTTCGAAATAAACCTGACGTAAATTCCAGCTACAAAAGCACATCTCTGACTTCCGCTATTGTCTAAGAGTTAGCATAACGCTCGCTTGTAGACATAACCGAACATTGGGAATCGAGGCCGGCTTCATCTTCTTGGGCATCAAAGCGGATGTCCTCAAGTGATATTGTAGCTCTTGAATACACGATGACTAAATGCCATCAGTCACTATCTTTATGTATCTAACCAACACTTCTGAAGCCAAGTGGTTTGTTAATAATCTGGTAGTAAGTTATAGAGTTGCATGGATTACCGACCTATACTCAAACCGTCACTCACCTTTTCGGCTTTCCGAATATGAAATCTTTTTATGCAATTTTCATTTGTTACTTTTGCTTGTGCTCAGTGTCATTCAGTTCGGAAAGAGAACTTATTGGAAATGAGATAAAAATGCTGGCCAATGATCTATCGTGCGATGTTGACAATGAATGCAAAACTACTGGATTTGGAAGTAGGGTTTGTGGAGGGTTTGATGAGTATATTATCTATTCAAAAAAGTCTGTGAGCTTTGATTACATGGAATCCTTATCAAAGCAGTATTACGAACTTGACGAGCAATATGATTATCAGTTGGGAAGAATGTCAATTTGTTCTCTCGAGCTACCTAGAGTAAGTGCATGTATTTATAATAAATGTGTTGATCTAGGCGATGAGCCAAATTCGATAACAGTGCTTCATTGGGCAGTTTTAAATAACGATATAGATTTGATCCATCAGTTAATCAACGAAGGATTTGATATAAATAAGAAAGTCGGTGTCCGTGAAGAAACCGCTTTACAATATGCCATTAGAATGAAAAAACCATTCGAAATTATTCAATTGTTAGGTGACTTTGGGGCGGAAGTTAATGCTTCAAATTTCCCGCTTGAAGAATAAGACGATTGTCGTAAAAGTAGATCTGAAATGACTTCCGAAGCTCGGTATACAACTGCCTTAAAGTTGGCGCAAAGCCTAAAGACGTAATTTACTGAAGTCTGAAAGGAATATTAGATGACCGCAAAGATGAGATTCCTACCTTGATAAGGTATTCAACGGAATGTCTGTTCCCCTCTTGGAGCGGTCATCGTGAATGGAGCTGAGCCAAGGTCTGCTTTTGTCTAACACGCGACCTTAGTTGAGCTTACGACCCCAACGTCCGCTTCCGTCTTTTATAGCTGGCAGTTGAATGGGCGTAGCAACAGATAAAGCCAAGTACTTAACCACCTCAGAACACCTACCCCCTGAAACTTATCCAATTCCCTATATAGCTGCTTAGCTGCTTCGTCAGGCGCATCGTTGATAGGAAAGATATCGATGCTATCGCTAGGAGTACACAGAACGAAGTCGTGATTATTAAACTTAAATTCAGCTTGATAATCATCTGTCAGAAGCCATGACTTTTTCGCTAGTATCTCGACAGAAGCTTGGCCTCGCAAAAATGCCAAAACTGAGGTTGGTGAACACTGGTAGTCGTCACCCATAGAAAAGCGAAGACTGCCTTCGTATTCGTAAACACGAGTTTTACTCAAAAACAAATACCTAATAGATTTTACATTGATTCTATCCAAAATTTCGAATCTCGGCTATCGCTGGAAAACTGAGATGGAAGGAAGCTTTAAGGCAACTTTCGCTAACCTCTTTGAAGCGGGCATGGTGAACTAAGAAGCGCACTTTCCCTTATGCTTTCATTTCAGCTATGGACCGGCATTCCAAGTTTGCCTTTTAAATGAATATCTCTAGACTGATTTATAGTCGGAACAAAAACTTCGTTTCTGGATTAGCTTTAAATTAATCAGTTAGTACTGCCAGCTTTATGAAACAACTTGAGAGCAAGGATTGGTTTTCGTCAACAATAATTCGTATATCAAAGAAAAAGCTTTATTTTGTGTCGAAGCCAAACGCTATAGATAAATATCTTCGCGCATCACTGTTTATTTTCGTATCTTACTATTTCGCCATTGTGATTGAAGCTTATGTAATGATTCCTATTTCTTTTTACGCTTTTTTGTATCTTAAGTTTTACAAAGCCGAATTAGTATTCAAAAAAGGAAATAATTTTGCTGACTACTCGATTTCCAGACTTGGATTTACAAGAAAACGAAAAGTCTATCTAGAACACGCGGAACTTCTGCTTATTATGCACCGAGGTTATAAGACTTTTGGGGAGTCGCTAGTTTTACTTGAACCCAATAGGAAAAATTTTCTTGGATACTCTTCATGGAATCTTGATACTCAAATCGTTACAAATTTGGCTCACTTACTGCAGGTTGATTACAGTGTGAGGAGAGCTAGATGGATTGAGAACGAGTGATTTTTGAGGAAATTACAAGTACTTGAAATTAACTTAAACGCAAGCTTTGCTGTACCGTCGGGTTCAAAAATCGAAGCTTTGAAAATGTTTATCTTATGACAATCGCAAAAAACACTGCTCGACCGATATCATACGCTGAAATTCAAGACTCTTTTGTTTTTCAGGTAAACCAAGTGGCCGCTCGTTTCTTTTATAGCGCTCTTAATTGCGTTTGAGGTTTCGGGCAGTTGTGTAAGCATTGCTTATCAATATGCAGCAGCAGATATAGATTCAGAAACAAGCGGCACGATAATTAGTTCTGGGACTTACTCTGGAGGAAAAGGTCGTACTAAGGGGCACAATATTTTGTATGAATATCAAGTAGACGGAACTAGGTAGACATCACGAATTATTGACTATGAATACACGACTATCGATGCATTATTTAAAGTTAAACAATACTACCCAGGCAAGTGAGTGATTGTATTTTATGATTCATCCGACCCGGCGTTGTCGGTATTAGAAGTCACGCCATTGGATTGGGATCTAATCATTCGTTTGCTCATTGCGGTTTCAAGTCCCGTTGCTGTTTTGATTTTACGGGCTAGAGGGTGGTGAGATTAAAAAGAAAATGCTGAAAGACTTATTTTCTAACAAAACAGTTTAAGGTCTGATTCTTAGATTGTCCGCTTCTTTGTAGAAGCTCGCATTAAAACCTCATCAAAAACCGGCATATCAACAGCCGTTTTAGTCTAAGAGCTAGCGTAATGCTAGATGTCCGCTTCTCACCATTGCGGAAGCAACTTGTCCTGATCCATGAGTTAATCTTGATCAACAGAACTTTCGGCGACCATTGGCGTCTAAGGTGCAGCATGTCTTTAAGACTGTATAATTCCGCCGAAAAATATTTCGGCTATTTTATTAGAAAATGAACCCGAAAACATGTCAGGTTCGTATGTCTGACTAAATAACGTACTGTCAGTATGAAAAGAATAAAAGTGGAACACCAATGTTAGACGTGAAGTTGAGCCAATATATTGTGCAAGCCATCCGAGATGAAGGGGCGAGCCATGTGTTCATGGTGCCCGGCGGTTATGTTGATAATTTCTCGCAAGCGTTGGTGGACGTGGATGGCATTAAGCCCATTGTTTGCGCCTCGGAAGCCGGCGCGGCTTATATGGCCGATGGTTTTGCTCGTTCGGCAGGGCGCTTCGGCGTATGCATGGGTATCTCCGGTCCCGGTGCGAGCAACATGCTGACGGGTTTGAGTGCCAGTTACGCGGATCAAGTGCCGGTGTTGGTTATTACTGGTGACGCGCCCTTGCTTTGGCGTAATCGGGATGCCATTCAAGACCCCGGAGTAGGTGGTCTTAAAACAACGCAGTTACTGGACGCGATTTCTCAACAGCAGTTCGAGCTCACGAATGACAAGCTAGCAGCAGACCATCTACGGCGTTTGATGACGACGCTTAAAGGTCCAAAACAGGGCGTTGCCCATTTGGCGGTGCCGCTTGATATCCAGCGCCATGAGCAAGCCTACGAATACCAGCCGCATAGCAATCTGTCGGCACGAAGCACTCGTGTGCTGGATCAAAAAGGGCTTGATCTCGCCTTGCAGATGATGGCCGAGAATAAACGTGTAGTGCTACTTGCCGGCTCCGGCGTGCGCAAAGCGAATGCCTTTGAAGCGTTGCAAGTATTTGCTGAAACCTACGGTATACCGGTTGCGACCACCATGAGTGCCAAAGGGGATCTACCTGAGGATCACAGTCTCTCGTTAGGTGTGTTTGGATGGGCGGGCAGCGGCCTTGCTAATGAGCTGCTCATTAACGGTGAAATTGATTGCCTCTTGGTTATTGGGAGTCGTTTGGGGCAGATCAATTCTATGGGGTGGAGCGAGAAATTGGTTCGTGACCGCAAACTGATACACATAGACCTAGAGCCCGATCATCTAAACCGTACTTACGTGGCCGATCTTTCTGTTGTGAGCGATGCTGAAGCAACATTGCGCTACTTGGCGTCCCCGGTCGAGCAGAAAATAGCCCAGACTCAGTTGCTTGAATCAACTCATGCTCGGCGTCAATGGTTGTCTGAGCTGCGTGAGCAGCTGCCCCGTTTCTACAGTTTTGATGATTGCCATTCCGAAAAAATGCCCATGCATCCGACGCGTGCGATCTATGAGCTTGATGCGGCCATGCCGAAACATATGCAATTGTTTGTCGATAACGGCGCACATACGTTTTTTGCAACGCACTATTGGACGATGCGCAATCCAAATCAGTATTTCAATATTATTAAATACTCGGGTGCGATGGGATGGGCTATTCCAGCCAGTATTGGTGCAAAGATGGCGCGTCCAAGCGCGCCGGTCGTTGCGGTCGTTGGTGATGGCTGTATGCTGATGCAAGGCATGGAAATTCAAACGGCTAGCCGTTATGGATTAAAAGGTATAATTTTCGTTGTCCTGAATAACAAGGCGCATGGCAATCCTAAGCTTCGCGCGCAAGGTTTCACGCCAGATGCGGAAGCGCTAACCGATATTGTTGACCATAATTGGGCAGCCTTCGCTGAGTCTCTGGGTGTTAAGGGCTTAAGTGTTTCAGATCCGAATAGGTTGGGTGCGTGTTACGCCGAAGCGCTGCGAGCGAACGGCCCGGTATTGATAGATGTGAAGTGCGGTTTGTATCCAACGCCTACCAAGGTGTTTGATGAGACCTTTATGGCGGAATTTAATCGCTACATTGATAACCCTCGTGCAGTGAATACCGCCTTAAGCGATGTTGAGCCAAGCAACTAGCCGTAAAATAAGACAAACCACGAAGAACCACGAAAAACCACGCGGATAATGGGATGATTTTCTGTTTAACTGTGCGCGATAAAACTGAGTTCCTGAGTCAAAAATTATGAGTGAGCAAAACGAAAACCTGCATTCAACCGAAGACCGTAAAGAGGTGATTGCCAAGCTTAAGGAGCTGTCACCTGATTTCGTTGGTATGATCTCAGAATATGCTTTGGGGACTGTTTTTGATCGTCCCGTGCTTAATGAAAAATTAAAAGAAGTGGTCGCTATTACCGCGTTGATCAGCCTCGGAACGGAACGTTTGCAGGGGCATCTAGAATCGGCGCTGGCTCAGGGCTTCAGCAAAGAAGAAATTGCTGAGATCATCATGCTGACCAGTATCTATTTGGGCTTCCCCAGGGCCATCGATGCAATGCTAGTGCTGCATGAGGTAGTGCGTGTGCAGGGAGAGATGAGCGCTGTGCATCGCCAAGTATGAACAGATCGGTTCGCAGCAAAGAAACAGAAACTGTCCAGTAGGCATGTGCCCTCGCTAGTTGACAACGTGCACTGATAGCCGCCGTTGTACCTGACTAGATGTTCAAACCCATGACAAAATTCTGCTTGCTAGCGAAAATTTAGAGGGTTTGAGGTAGCTTTTTATTAAACATTTCTTACTAGGGCCGCTCCTCAGACTTTTAAACTCGATTTGATTTTTTGACGTTCAATGCAAGCTCTCCCCCTTATTTAAAAGTTCTCGCCACTTTTTATCGCTTTACCTTCGATTCTGAGCCTTCCTATGTTTACTACGCATTAATTTGGGTGGCCTCGCCAAGCTAAAAAATAAAGCTAAGACTTTACGGAGCATGCTGAGTGTATTAGAAAGTAAGCTCACTATAATTTGATGTGAGAGATTAATAATGTATAACAAAAAAATAATGCGTTTACTGCTGGTTAGTTCAATGGCGGTGATGAGTTCGTCTTTGTTGGCGGGAGATATTGCAGCAGGAAAAGCGAAGGCTGCTGCATGTGCCGCTTGCCATGGCGCGAATGGGATTGCCACCATCAAAATCTATCCGAACTTAGCGGGCCAAAACAGCGCTTATCTGGTGAGTGCTTTAAAAGCCTATAAAACGAAGCAGCGATCTGGGGGGATGGCTTCGGTGATGCAAGCGCAGGCAGCCGGTTTGAGTGATGTTGATATGCAAAATCTTGCCGCCTACTACGAAAGTTTAAAGTAGCTAGGTAGCGGTTACTGTGGCGAATAACGTTAGGCTTATGTGTTTGCCTAACGTTATTTAGGTGCGCTAACTCTTATGGATTTCATAACAGGGCGTGTATTCAGTGCCTGGTAGCTTCATTCTGCCTTGCACGACAAAAGCGCGCAGTAACGTGTCCATTGCGGCCATTATTTTAGCTTCACCGTGAATCTCAAAAGGTCCGCGCTCCTGAATTTGGTTAATACCTTGTGCTTTCACATTGCCCGCGACGATACCACTAAATGCCTGGCGCAGAGCGGAGGCTAGCGCATGTGCTGGCTGGTCAAAATGTAGATTAAGGGTCGCCATGTTCTCATGGGTCGGGGCGAATGGCATTTGGAAAATCGGGTCTATTTTTAGTAGCCAGTTAAAATAGTAGGCATCGCGACGTTTACGACGATAGCGTTTCACCAACTCTAGCTGTTGGCGCATTTTTTTGGCCACTTTGTTCGGATCGTCAATAATTATTTCATAAAGCGCCTGTGCCTCTTTACCGAGTGTTTCACCCACAAATTGATCGATCATCTCGAAGTAATCTCGGCAAGATTCGGGTCCGGTAAAAATTAGGGGGTAAGGCATTCCTTGATTTTTGGGGTGCAACAGCACGCCCAGCATATATAAAATTTCTTCAGTCGTACCGGCCCCACCGGGAAACACAATAATGCCATGCCCAAGGCGCACGAACGCCTCAAGGCGCTTTTCTATATCAGGCAGGATTGTTAATTCGTTAACGATTGGGTTGGGCGATTCTGCTGCAATAATACCGGGTTCGGTGATGCCGATATAGCGGCCCAGTTCATGGCGTTGCTTTGCGTGCCCAACGGCGGCGCCCTTCATCGGGCCTTTCATTGCGCCGGGCCCACAGCCTGTGCAAATATTGAGCTCTCGCAGTCCTAATTGGTAACCCACTTCTTTCGTATATTCATATTCCTCTCGGCCAATTGAGTGTCCACCCCAACACACGACAATATCGGTTTCACACTGTGTTTTGAGTAGATTGGCATTGCGCAATAAATGGAAGATAAAGTTGGTGATGTGTTCAGAAGATTGAAGATTGAAACTTAAGTTTTTCGTTACCACGTTTTCGTTATAGATGATGTCGCGAACCACGGAAAACAGATGACTATTAATACCCTCAATCATATTGTCGTCAACAAAGGCAGATTCAGGCGCATTCTGAATGTCGAGTTTTATGCCGCGTGGTTGACGCACCACTGAGATTTTAAAATCTGGATACGCCGCTAATAAGCCTTCGCTGTCATCACTTAATGAGCCGCAATTTAATACCGCCAACGCACAGCGTCTAAACACTTCTTGTAATTGTGCATTACGCTTATTTCTCAGCAGAGTGACTTCATGACGAGAGAGTATGTCCATAGATCCATTGGGTGTCACTCGAGCATCAATTCCGCGTTTTGTCATAGCCTTCCTATTCTATTGTTTACATTTCAACTCCAAGTATAGGTGCTCATTCCCAGCAGAAGACATAATTTTGCGATCCTATTTCTCAAATCAGGTTAGAATAATACGCCATGCCTACCCCGTTAAAAGGTGTGGAGAGTTTAGTGCCTTTGTTAGTGGCAATTTTTGCGCCGAGACCTTTATGAAATTTATTGTCAAATTTTTTCCTGAAATTACGATTAAGAGCCGTCCTGTCCGACAGCGCTTAGTTAAACAGCTCCGTCGAAATATTCAGGTTGTCCTCCGAAAAATCTATGTCGATACAAAGGTTCAAGGCTTTTGGGATAAAATTGAAGTGCGTATTCCAGATGACGAGGCACTAGGTGAACGCATTGCCGATGCGTTGCAGCGTGTTCCCGGTATCGCCAATGTGCTGCGCGTGCAAAGCTATGAGTTTGAGCACATCGATAAAGCGTTTGCGCGTATTGCAGAGCTCACAATAGCAGCACTTGGAAATTCGCTAGAGGGTAAAAGTTTTGCTGTGCGCGTGCAGCGTAAAGGGCAGCATGGCTTTTCGTCGCTTGAATTGGAGCGCTATATCGGCGGTCGCATACTGCAACAAAGTAATGCGAAAGGCGTCAATCTAAACGCGCCCGATGTACTGGTTAAACTCGAAGTATGTGACAACACTGTCTATGTCGTAGAAAGTCGTTATGAGGGGTTAGGGGGCTATCCCATGGGTTCGCAGGAGCCTGTTTTATCCTTGATTTCCGGTGGTTTCGATTCCTCGGTATCCAGTTATCTGACCATGAAGCGAGGTATCAAAACGCACTTTTGTTTTTTTAATCTGGGGGGAGCTGAACATGAAATTGGTGTGAAGCAGGTGTCACTCTACCTGTGGGAGCAGTACAGTATTTCACACCGAGTGAAGTTTATAAGCGTCCCCTTTGAGCAGATCGTTACAGAAATTCTGGCTAAGGTGCACCACTCGCATATGGGGGTAGTGCTGAAGCGTATGATGATGCGCGCAGCTGAAAAGATTGCTTCAGAATTTGAGCTTGAAGCGATTGTCACGGGCGAGAGTATTGCGCAGGTATCAAGTCAAACATTGACCAATCTCAACGTGATTGATCAAGTTTGTGAACGTCTTATATTGCGCCCGTTGGTGACGATGGATAAGCGCGACATTATTCATTTAGCGGCAGAGATTGGTACCGAAGAGTTCGCTAAAAATATGCCGGAGTATTGCAGTGTGATTTCGGTCCGACCTACGACAAAAGCCAACTTAGCGCGAATTGAGGAAGAAGAGCATCATTTTGATTTTACCCTGCTTGATCAAGCGATAGCGGCTGCTAAGGTCATGCCTATTGATAGTGTGATGCAGCGTCAGCAAACCATTGCCCAAGTAGATATTATCAGCCTGCCTTTGGTGACCGATGTTGTCGTGGACATTCGCCATGCCGATGAGCGTGAAAAAGTGCCATTGGTCTTAACGAGTAATACAGTGTTAGAGATTGCCTTTTACGAGTTGATGTCAGCTCTCGATGAGCTGACGCCAACCACGCGCCATTTGTTGTATTGTGAGCAGGGTACGATGAGTCAGTTACATGCAAGCCACTTAAAAAGTATGGGCTATGATGTGGCTGTATATGTGCCAGCTTGAGAGAGGTTTGCGTATGTTTGGGTATTTTTTAATGCGAGGGCGTCATTTGCTAATGGCTCTGAAGTTGCTAATTGCCAGCATATCCAGACATGTATTTTACGAGCGACATGGTCCCAGCCATCTTCTAAATTTAGCAAATGGCCCATCCCAAAGAGCTCATGGAAAAAGTGCTCGTGTCGATAATATTGGCTGATATGTTTTGCCAATTTTGGGCGCACGAGACGGTCGTCACTGCCCGTTAAAGTCAGCACGGGACAGGTTATTTTTTTGGGGTCAACGTGTGCGCGTTTTTTGGTATCTAGATACCAGAAAGCGATTTCGTAAATCGCTTTGCCTGATTCATAGCAGCGCTGTGCCGAAAATCGTGATTGTTGATCTGCATTGAGCTTATGCGCAAACCAATGCTTCGTAGCTCTTGGGTCAAGTTTGATGCCTGATTTCCAGAATAGTGGTGTCATCAGCAGTTTACTCAGCGTACCGATTGTATTGAGCTGCAGATGCTGCAAGCCGGCTGGCGCAAGCGGCGCAAGTAATACCAGGGCTTGACACTCGACGCGTTGCGCTAGAAGTTGTGCCAGCAGTGCGCCCATACCGTGCCCAACGATCACTATCTGATTCGCAGCATTGTTTGCAGCATGAAAATCTTCTTCCAGCTGGTTGACGTAATCGTCCAAACTTAACTGGGCAACATGTTGTTTTTGGTTATTACTAAAATGTTGAACGAGGGGTGGTGTGTGTACGCGATAGCCAAGGCGACTAAAAAAATCAGCATAGTTTTGCCAAATTCTAGGTGTATCCCACATGCCGTGGATGAAAAATAATCTTGTCATGGTACCGCTCCTCCTTTTGTATTTTCTCCAAAAATACAAACTAATTCAATTACTTATAATTTTATTTGTGCTGGGTCGATGTGCTGTGCAAACCGAGAAGAGAAATTTATTTTAGGAACGATGTAACTTATGATGAACTTTTTAAGCTGTGTTGAGTCTTTAATAACGAACTTACTTGAAGTCGTTCGCCATTAATTAAAACGAAAGGAATGCTCTTATGATTAAAATAACTAAACTAAGCCAAGCTGCTATTGCAAGTTTAATCGCCGCAGGCGTGATGTCTGTGTCTTCTGATGCCTTCGCGGGTAAACCAGGATTCGAAAAGTGCCAAGGCATCGCTAAAACGGGTATGAACGACTGTGGCACAAGCAAGCATAGCTGTGCAGGCCAAGCAACGGTGGACAATGATCCAGAAGAGTGGGTATATGTTCCTGAAGGCACTTGCTCTAAAATTGCAGGTGGTAAAGTTAAGTAGATCAGTTTAAATCGAGAAATATTAGTGTTTGCATGAGGCCTGTACAAAACGCCCTAGGAATGTCTTCGCTGTCCGGCGTAGGTATTGGTCTTCGTGCAACGCATTATCAGACGATATTAAATAGCCTGCCACAGGTTCCTTGGTTCGAGGCGTTAACTGACAACTATATGGGCCGAGGCGGACTGCCGCTTCATCATCTCGAGCGAGTTGCTGAACATTACCCCATCACGCTTCACGGTGTGGGTTTATCTCTTGGATCAACCGACCCGCTTAACACAACCTACCTCAAAAAACTAAAGCAGTTGTGTGAACGCTTTCAGCCTGTTTTAGTGTCTGATCATCTATGTTGGTCTTCTGTGTCCAATGTGCATGGACATGATTTATTTCCCTTGCCTTACACTGAACGTGCGGCAAAACATATCGGGGACCGTATTCAGGCCGTACAAGATTTTTTAGGGCATCGAATTTTAGTAGAAAACGTTTCAAGCTACCTGCAGTACAAAGAAAGTATGCAGACCGAGGCTGAGTTTTTAGTCGATGTGATTGAACGCGCCGATTGTAACCTGTTGTGCGACATTAATAATATCTTCGTGAGCGCCAGTAACCATAATTTTGACGCGCAAGAGTATCTAGAGTTGATGCCGGTTGATCGTGTGCAAGAAATGCACTTAGCCGGTTATGAGGATCAAGGCACTCATTTACTTGATACCCATGGCGCCAAGGTGCATGCGCCGGTTTGGTCGTTATACGAGCGAGCCTTGCAACGCTTCGGCCAGGTGCCTACGTTGATAGAGTGGGATACTAACATACCTGAATTCAGCGTGTTGATGGCAGAGCGCGACAAAGCGGCAGCGTATCATGCTGATGTTAAACACCATGTTGCTTCAGGTTTTTGAAGGCATGAAAGAAAAATCGGATTCGCTGCAACAGTTATATAATGAATTTATGAATGGTGTTTACGGCCAATCTATTTATCCTGAGACGTTTATTCAAGGGTCTGCTCGACTCTCCCCTCAACAACAGTTCGCCGCTTATAGAGGCAGTGTAGTGGGTAATTTAAGCAACGTACTTGCTGATATATTCCCCTCCGTTAATCGTTGTTTAGGTAAAAATTTTTTTGAGGCGATGGGGCTACGCTACATTGATGAGCACCCGTCGACTTCGCCGAGTTTGGATAATTATGGGCAAGCGTTTCCTACATTTTGCGATAATTTCACCCCCTTAAAAGAATACCCTTATATCGGTGATTTGGCGCGTATCGATTGGGCATGGCATCAGGCTTTCCATGCGCTTGATGAGCAAGTTTTGTCGCTTACAGCGATACAGGGCTTAGAGCCTGAGCAGTATCTAGCTTTGTCGCTGCAGCCCAGTGAAAGTCTTCATATCATCGATTCGTCCTATCCTATTTTTCGTATTTGGCAACTCACGTCGGGTTCGCAAGGGCACTCTGAGCACTCGGTAACGTCGCTTAATTTTGAGGAGGGCGCTGAATGCGCGTTAGTTTGGCGTATTGGCTATGACGTTGGGGTAGCAAGCATTTCTAAAATTGAACGGCGTTTTCTCCGTTTAGTAGAAAATAGGGAGACACTTGGAACCATTTTCGCAATCTTGTTGTCAGAATATTCGCAAACGCAGGTAATGACTTGTTTCGCAGGGTTATGCGAGAAGCAATGCTTCGTCGCCTAACCAGATAGGTATAAAAAAACTAATTAAAAGGGGAAGCCATGTCTTTATATTCCATGTTAGAAAAACCGATTATTTTCGGTGTGAAGGGCTTGAACTTCTCACAAGTTTTAGTGGCCTTAGGGTTTCGTTTGTTTCTTGCAAAGGTATTTTTTCTATCAGGTCTAACGAAAATAAAAACGTGGAGCTCGACGCTCGATTTGTTCGCCTATGAATACGCGGTACCCCTGATATCATCGGTTTTAGCTGCTTATATGGCAACCGCTGCGGAGCTCATTTTACCGGTGATGTTGGTGCTTGGTTTGGGTAGCCGTTTTGCCGCAGCGGGCTTGTTTATCTTGAATGCGGTGGCGGCAATTTCTTATCCAGATATAAGCCCTGCTGGGATTAACGATCACTATTTTTGGGCGGCGATGCTGTTGGTCTTAGTCTGTTATGGTCCTGGCAAAGCCTCAGTCGATTACTTTATTGCGCGCAAGGTGAACGCGCCACTCTGAGTTTCACATGGCGTTGAAATGGCATTGACGGTTGCCTCACTATTGAGTGTAAACTTAGGTTTACCTGATTAGCAGATAAGGGCGATACGTGGACATTAGTGATTTTCGACGAGAATACATGAGTGAGGGTCTGGAACGAGCGCAGCTCGCGTCAGATCCACTTGACCAATTTGAAACGTGGTTTAAACAGGCGAACAGTGCTGGCATAGCCGATGCCAACGCATGCAGTATCGCGACCTGTGGTACGGACGGAATGCCGTCTGCACGTACCGTCTTGTTGAAACTCTTTGACGCGACAGGCTTCGCTTTTTTTACTAATTACAACAGTCATAAAGCGCAACAACTAGAGCAAAATAGTCATGCCTCGCTATTGTTCCCATGGCTTCAGTTGAATCGCCAAGTTCGTATCGAAGGCCATTGTGAAAAACTTTCGCATGCAGAATCTTTCAAATATTTCACATCCCGGCCTCGAGGCAGCCAAATCGGTGCTTGGTGCAGTGATCAAAGTGAAGTCATTGAGTCGCGTCGTTTTTTAGAACAAAAGTATCAGGAAGTGGATGCGCGTTTTGAGTCGGAGGACATTCCTTTGCCCCCGTTTTGGGGCGGCTATCGATTAGTGCCAGTTATGATTGAGTTTTGGCAAGGTAGAGAAAATCGTTTGCATGATCGTTTTCAATTTCGTCTTGAGGACGGCGCATGGCGAGTTCAGCGTTTAGCGCCTTGAGGTGTTATGGCGCGGTTGATTGCGACGCTGTTTGAAGCTGAATATGTTCTAATCTGAGTTGCCCTAATTCTTGCGAAAGTGTTTCTACTGTTTGCTGAAGCTCGGTGATTAGGGTCTCTCTTTCTGCCAACGCATCGATTGAGTCGGCGAGTTGCAACGCATTATTTCTGAGATTCTGTTTGATCGTCTGCAGTGCTTGTTTGTCCAAAGGCGTGATCGCTTTAGAACCGTTACTGCTTATTATTTCTGAGACGGGGGTCGGTTTATAGACAGAGATTGGCAACGCATTCGTCACTGTATTTGTGGCACTCGCCTCCGCATTTCTAGCCAATAAAGCGTCCAACCAAGTGGCTTCGTTGCGGCTAACTGTCGGAAGGTTTTGTGTTTTATCGAGCACCATCGCCAGTGTTTTTCGGGTGTTATTTAGTTCAACTTCTTTTTTAGTAAGCGCCGATTTAGCCTGCAGCATGCGTTCTTGCGTTAGGTTGAGTACCTTTGCCAACTTATCGATGTTTTCGGATGCGGTCTGTACCTGACGGAAATACTGCTGTTGCTTATTTAAGTTATCAAAGGCGAGGTAGCCACCAATCACGCACACCACTAATAAGACAGGCAGTACTAAAGCACTTCGTTTTTGACGAGTGGTTTTGCGCAGAGTCATAGTTTCACGCAGCAGTTTTCGTTCGCGATTCAGTAGACGTTCGTTTTCACTGAGGCGTAATTCGCGTTGTATTAAATCTTGCGCTTTCAGCTGATTGGCGCGCTCGGTTTCGGCGACTTGCTGCTGGTGTGTTTCGATACGATTTTGCGTCGCCTCTTGCGCGGCAGTTTTGAGTGACAGCTTTTCCTCACGCTGTTCGAGCGCCTCTAGTTGTTGTTTTACGTCAGCGGCGTTTGTGCTCTTGTCCGTATCGTTGGAAGCCATTTTCTGCCCTTTATCTACTTTTTATTAAACTGCCGTGAGTTTTGCATAAGACATGACTAGCCACTTATTACCGTGCTCAGGAAACATTATTTGAATACGCGCATGCGCGCCTCGTCCCTCATAATTTAACACCGTGCCTTCGCCAAATTTGGGGTGAGTAACGAGTTGGCCAAGCTGAAACGCTGGCGGCTCCTCATCAATTAGGCGCGTGTTCACGCCTGCACTATTCATTGAAATAGGTCGCGCGACCGTATTTCTTAAGCGTACCTCTTGTAAAAATTCACTGGGAATTTCACGGATGAATCGAGAGATAGGGTGGTATTTTTCTTGGCCATATAAGCGCCGTGATTCAGCATGCGTGAGGACTAACTTTTCCTTGGCGCGTGTAATACCAACGTAGGCAAGGCGGCGTTCTTCCTCAAGTCTACCCGGCTCTTCCAATGACATTTGATGAGGAAACAGGCCCTCTTCGGTACCTGCCAGAAACACGAGCGGGAACTCCAACCCTTTAGCGGAATGCAAGGTCATAAGTTGCACGCTATCTTCATGTTCATCGGCTTGCCGCTCACCGGCATCGAGCGCCGCTTGAGCTAAGAATTCAGCCAGGGGCGAGACATCTTCGTCTTCTGGGGAATAATCTTTCGTTGCACTGACCAGCTCTTCTAAGTTTTCTTTTCGGGCTTGGCCTTTTTCACCTTTTTCATTGGTATGGTGCGCTAACAAGCCGCTGTCCTTGATAACGTATTCACATAGTTCAGATAGATTTAATTCGTCGCGCTGCTCGTCGAGAGCATTGATCAACTGCATGAACGATTTAAGCCCCGATGATGCCTTTCCTTTGATCATGCCAAGCTCTAGACGACGTTCAGTCGCTTGCCAGAGTGAAAGTGATTCTGCTAAGGCAAGTTCTCTGATATCGGCCATGCCTTTGTTGCCTAAACCTCGAGGCGGTACATTAGCCACCCGTTCAAAAGCGGCATCGTCATGGCGGTAATAGATTAAACGTAAGTAGGCGAGCGCATTTCGTATTTCCTGGCGGTCGTAGAAACGTAAACCACCATAAATACGATAAGGAATCGCATGACGAATGAGCGATTCTTCAAGCATCCTAGATTGCGCATTAGAGCGATATAAGATGGCGGCATCATTGCGCAATTGGCCTTGTTCAACCCATGCTTTAATTCGTTCAGCAATATAATTTGCTTCGTCTTGTTCGTTAAAGGCAGCATAGAGATCAATCGGTTCTCCATCGTTCCCCTCAGTCCAAAGCTCTTTGCCTAAACGATTGCTATTGTTGGCGATGACGGCATTGGCCGCTTTCAGAATTGTATTGGTCGAGCGATAGTTTTGTTCGAGGCGAATGGTCAGCGCATCATGACAGTCATTTTCAAATTGGCGGATGTTTTCAATTTTTGCCCCACGCCAGCCATAGATGCTCTGATCATCGTCGCCCACCACCATTAATGGCACGTTGTTACCCGCAAGGACACGGAGCCAGGCATATTGAATGGTATTGGTATCTTGGAACTCGTCAACGAGTAGATAACGAAAACGGTCTTGGTAATGCGCGAGTAATTGCGGATTATTTAGCCAGATCTCATGAGAGCGCAGCAATAGTTCACCAAAGTCAACCAAACCTGAATGCTGACATTGTGTTTCATAAGCTTGATAAATCATGCCCATGGTTTTGTCGTAGGCGCTCTGGGCAGGTGGTAAATGCGCTGCGCGCCGCCCCTCATCTTTTTGACCATTTATATATGACTGTACTTGTTTTGGTGGCCAGCGTGTATCGTCAATATTATTGTCTTTTAGAATGCGTTTAATGATACGGAGCTGGTCATCCGAATCAAGAATCTGGAAGTTCTCTGGTAAATTCGCTTCGCGCCAGTGCGTGCGTAAAAGGCGGTGTGAAATGCTATGGAAGGTGCCAAACCACATCCCACGACTCGGTAGTTCGAGCATTTCCTCTATGCGCCCGCGCATTTCTTTCGCTGCTTTATTGGTGAAGGTGACAGCCATGATCGCACCCGGATTAAACCCTTCAATTTGCACTAACCAGGCAATACGGTGCACCAATACCCGTGTTTTACCGCTACCTGCGCCAGCGAGCACGAGTAGGTTTTTAGCGGGTGCTGCGACGGCTTCCCGTTGGGCATCATTTAAGTCATCAAGAATATGGGAAACATCCATAGCAGTGCTTTTCGTTGGTTATAGACACAAGCGTCAACTTTTCACCGCGCAGTATATCAGTGCGCGTTGGCGACCGTAGCATTGCAAGATGACAATCATGACAGGAAAGCGGCTCGGTGCATGATTTTCTCTAAAATCACGTTAGAATGACTTATCGTTTAAATAACAATGAGATACGACAGTGTCCGGCCTGCTTGATGAGCTTTCCTCTTTCTTGCCTGAATGCCCAGCAACGGCACAGGAGCAGCTTGCCTTTTATGGTGTTGTTATTTTTTCCACCGCGTTGTGGTGCGCGGGTCAACCTTGGACGCTCGGCGCCTTTATATTAGTGTTTGCGATCGTCGTCAGCGCCTTGGCTATCCTCTATGGCTTGTTAGGTGCTTACAAAGAGACTATCGCGGTATCGCTGGCCACGCGAATGCTTCCTGCAGTACTTGGCTTGGCTTGGCTGGGCCTGGCTTTTTTACCAGAGGCCCTAAGTATCGAGCAGCTCTTGGCGTTTGTCGTCTTGGGTTTTCTATTGCTTTTGCTCATCCCTCCCTTCGGATCAACGATTGGGTTGAGTTTTGCTATGCCGGTAATGCTGGCCTTGAATCAAGCTTTATGGAAAACGGATCTAGCCGCGTACGGTTATATTTTTGTTGTACTTAATGTTTGCTTTATCGTTTATTTGCTCAGCACATTGAAGGCAATGAACACCGGTGTCGATGAGCGCTCTGGGAATATTCAGATACTGAGAAAAGAGAACGACAGGCTTCGTCTCGCTATTGAAAGCCAAGGTGCTTCGCTTGACTATGGCGGTTCTGAGCAAACACAAGCCCTGCAAGATGCCAACCGTCAACTCAGTGAGCAGATCGCTTTACGTAAAACGATCAGTGATGCCCTTGTGAAAAGCCAGACTCGTTTAACGCAGGCGATTGAGGCCTCGCATCTTGGCTTGATCGATTGGGATATTGCGCAAGGCCGTTTTTATCAGTCGTCTTTCCATCAGTTTTACGGTGACAAAGAACAGAGCTCTCAGCAAATTATCGAAACCCTTAAGCGGGTCATTCATCCCGCTGATTATGCATTGGTGCGCGATACGCTAAATGCCTGTTTGGCGGGTGAGCAGTTGGAGTATCAAATTCAGTATCGCGTTCAGGATGATAGCAGCTGGCGCTGGATAGAAGAGTGTTGCAAAGTGGTCGATACCACCACGCAGGGGCATGCTTCGCGTGTGCTAGGTACCCGCCGCGATATTCATTCTGAGGTGCAGCGTGATGAGCAGGTTAGGTTGGCAAAATCAGTATTTGATCATACTTCAGAAGGTGTTTTTGTACTTGATCGAGAGGGCAAATTCTTATCATCTAATCCTGCATATACCGAGATTACGGGGCAGAAACCGGAACAAATTGATGGCCGTTCAATTAATGAGATTAGCCAAACTCCACAGACAGATCAGGTGTTTGCGCAGATATTTGATGCACTTGAAGCCGACGGTCGATGGCAAGGTGAAATTCTAGAGAAGCGTTGGGAGGGTGATTACTTTCCGCAATGGACGCAAATTAACGCCATTCATGATGAGTTGGGCGGGATTAAATACTATGCAGGACTAGTCTCCGATTTAAGCGACCGCAAGGCCGCGGATGAAAAACTCGACTACTTACTGAATTACGATGACCTGACAAAGCTGGCTAACCGCGTTCAATTTCAAAATCAGTTGCACCGCGCGTTGGTTCGCTTCCAAAATGAAGGATTACCCTTCGCACTTGTCCATATTGATATTGATCGCTTTAAGCACTTCAACGATAGCTTTGGTCATGCGGCCTCCGATGCTTTACTTGAGCAAGTTGCTCAGCGGCTGGCGACCAACGTGCAGCGCGTCGATATTTTAGCACGTGTCGGCGGGAATGAATTTGCCTGTATTGTCGCATGTAGCCCGACCTTTAGCGTTAAGAAATTCGCACAGCGTTTGTTTAAAATTATTACGCACAAACAGTATGAGGTAAGTGGTAATGAAGTCGTTTTATCGTGTCGGATGGGTATCGCAATGGTACCTGAGCATACGCAAGATATTGAAAGCTTAATTCGTTGTGCCTCGCTCGCCGTGCAAAAAGCGAAATATCAGGGTGGAAACCAAATTCTAGTCTTTAACGAATCCTTGAAATATTTTTCAAAAGAACGACTCGAAATTGAAAAAGAGCTGCGCCACGCACTGCAGAATGATGAGCTTGAAGTATTTTATCAGCCAAAGTTTGATCTCAATCAGGAAAGAATTACCTCTTATGAAGCGCTGGTACGCTGGCAACATCCGGTTCGCGGTTTAATTTCGCCGGATGAGTTTGTTGCAATTGCTGAAGAAAATGGCTTGATCGAAGACTTGGGTTCCTATGTTTTGGAGTCTGCTTGCAGACAAACGCAAGCTTGGCAAGATGCAGGCTTAGGGCGCTTAAATGTCTCGGTTAATTTAGCACCACGGCAGTTACAAGATGAGCAGTTGAAGTCGGTGATTGAGCGTTGTTTGGAGAAAACCAAATTATCCCCTTCACAGTTGGAGCTCGAACTGACAGAAAGCGCGATTATGGAGGACATGCAAGGCGTTGCAAATTTGTTGAGTAGTTTGCGTGAAATCGGCCTTAAGGTGTCGGTTGATGACTTTGGAACGGGCTATTCGTCATTAAGTTATTTGCGCAGTTTGCCTGTTGATGCGCTAAAAATTGACCGTGAATTTGTCGAAAATATGGAGCATTCAGTAGAGCAGCAGGCCATTGTGAAAGCGATCTTAGTATTGGGCGATAGCCTTGGCCTCCAAGTGGTCGCAGAAGGTGTAGAGAACGATGAGCAAATGCGGCTTCTAAAAATCCTTGGTTGTGATCTAGTGCAAGGCTACTTCGTGTCTAAACCGGTCAATGCTCAAAAAATGGAAGGCCTGCTAACTGCTCAGCTAGATGAGGTGCTCTAAGCACTCTTTTCGGGCGCGGCAATGCGCTAAGACCACTCCTCACCAGTTTGCACATCGGATAAGTACTTATCCATAAAATGCTCCTCTGAGAGTACTTGGATCCGTTTTGGGATGCTGTTAAGAAGACTGGGGTCAAGTAATTCGCTGACAACGCACATCGTTGTTAGTGAATCGATTTTTTCTGACACGATGCCGCCGGCATCCGTCGCCAGTTCACCCAAATATTCGTACTCGTCTTGATGTACAGACTCGTAGCCCGAGTAGTTTAACGGCCCGAGAAAAACGATAACTTCATGGGCTAAAGATTGTCGTTCGCTTAGCATATGAAACTCCTACATGTGTCGCATACTTATCTCTAGTTTAGTAAAGCAATTCAGTCAGTGAATGACTGTTTTATGCTATCAGGGATTTTAGTTAGACAAAAAAAAGCTAAGCTGAACCCAACCAAGTTAATGCATTTTAGAAAGGCAGTAGTCCTCTTTCGCTGAGCACCGGCATTGTATTGAGCGCTTCTCGTTATGCCTTTGACCACATTATTGGATAAAACATAACTTGCGATGGTGAGAGTAGCCTCGTGTCATTTCTCAATAATGACTAGGCTGATAAACTTCCGAGTATTGATGCTGGGCTTTCATGACAAAGAGGGAACATTTGATGCTTCGTACTGTGCGTTTTAGCTATGTTCATATCGCATTCTTTCTCAATATATTGTGCGGCCATTGCGCTCTGTTAGCCGCGGAGGAATACCGGGCGCAACCCGTCTTAAGTGGTCTGAACGCGCCTTGGGCTATTGAGTTTCTTGATGATGACCGTGCGCTGGTGACAGAGAAATCCGGCCGTCTGCAATTGCTGTCACTAAGCAAGCAAAGTAAAACCGAACTAACCGGCGTGGCCGAGGTTTGGTATAGCGGTCAAGGAGGATTGTTAGATGTGGCGCTTGCCCCTGATTTTCAGGCAAGTCGCGAGCTCTTTTTTACGTATAGCAAGGCCGTGGACGGGGGCGTTACTACAGCGCTAGCAAAAGCATTTTGGCCTAAAAACAGTTCGCAATTACAGCGTTGGCAAGATTTATTGGTCGCGCAAGCCACACAAGAGGGGGGACAGCATTTTGGCAGCCGAATTACGTTCGACAGTGCGGGGCATGTGTTGTTCGGTATTGGTGATCGTGGTGAACGAGAGGAAGCGCAGAATCTGCTGAGTCACGCCGGTACGATTCTGCGACTAAATCGAGACGGTAGCATTCCCGCTGACAACCCCTTTGTTAAGGAACCCAATGCGTTACCAGAAATATGGACGCTTGGGCACAGAAACCCGCAGGGTTTATTTTTTGATTTGCGTTCGCAGCAGCTTTGGTCGATTGAGCATGGGCCGCGCGGCGGAGATGAGATAAACCTGATAGAGAGGGGGCGAAATTATGGCTGGCCGATCATCTCATATGGTCAAGAATATTATGCGCCGATCGATGTCGGTGAGAAACAGAAAGCAGGGATGGAGCAACCGATTAAATATTATGTGCCATCTATTGCACCGAGCAGTTTGATTCGCTACTCAGGTAAGGCGATTCCGCAATGGAAGGGGAATCTTTTATCGGGTGCTTTGCGCGGTAAGCACCTTAACCGCGTTGAAGTCAATGCAGAGAATCGAGCGGTGGGCGAGGCGCGGTTATTTGAGGCCTTGGGCGAGCGCATCCGTGACATTGCTGAAACACCGAACGGTAAGCTGTTCTTTATCACTGATAGTGGCCAGCTCTATAGCATTGCAAAGTAGCGAGGCATAGTCATTCGACGCCCTAGAAACAAAAAAGCTAGCGCAATTTGCGCTAGCTTTTTTAAGTCGTTGCTCGCTTATTTTTTAAACGCAGCGACTGATTTTTCAATCGAAGCGCGTGCTGATGCAGCATCTTCCCAGCCGATTATTTTAACCCATTTACCTTTTTCAAGATCTTTGTAGTTTTCAAAGAAATGCTGAATCTGATCTTTTAATAATTGCGGCAAGTCCTCAACATCTTTAATGTCTTGGTACATGGTCGTCAGTTTGTCATGAGGCACAGCCACAAGTTTTTCATCACCGCCCGCTTCATCTTCCATGTTTAACATGCCCACAGGGCGGCAACGAATAACGGCGCCCGGTTGCACTGGATAGGGTGTCACTACCAACACATCTAATGGGTCACCGTCATCCGCTAAAGTGTTAGGGATAAAGCCATAGTTCGCAGGGTAAAACATTGGCGTTGCCATAAAGCGATCAACGAGTACCGCGCCCATATCCTTATCGATTTCGTATTTGATTGGGCTGCTATTAGCAGGAATTTCAATCGCAACATAGATGTCGTTTGGCAGGTCTTTACCTGCTGGAATGTTGTCAAAGTTCATTTCATTATCCTAAAGGGCGCTAAAAAATTCAGGCCGCGATTATAGTACCTGCGTTCTGTCAAACCAACCGTCTGATTGAATCTTGTACAATTATTTTTCGTTTAGCTTAGTGTATGGTGCGCAACACCGCTCGCACTGCCCACTAACACGACATTGGCAGGCCGAATGGCAAACAAACCGTTTGTGACTACCCCTGTAATGCTGTTTATCGCCTCTTCCATCGCAATTGGTGATTGGATTTTCATATTATGCACATCCAAAATAACGTTGTTATTGTCAGTGACAAAGCCCTCCCGATAAACGGGATCTCCGCCGAGTTTCACCAACTCGCGAGCAACAAAGCTGCGTGCCATGGGGATCACTTCAACGGGCAAGGGAAACTGGCCAAGCAGTTCTACCTGTTTGGAGGCATCAACGATACAGATGAATTGCTTGGCGACCGCGGCAACAATTTTTTCACGCGTTAACGCGCCACCCCCACCTTTGATAAGTTCAAGGCGTGCGTTGCATTCGTCGGCCCCGTCAATATAGTAATCCATTTGTTGTACTTCATTTAGTTCAAATACAGCAATACCGTGCCCTTTTAAGCGTTCCGCAGTGGCTTCTGAACTTGCAACAGCGCCATCGAATAGATGTTTGATAGTGGCGAGATGATCAATGAAAAAGTTCGCAGTTGAGCCCGTCCCAACACCGACAATGCTATCGCTGTCTAGTTTAGGTTTAATATGGTTTACGGCGGCTAATGCCACGGCACTTTTTAATTCGTTTTGGTCCATCGACGGCAATTTCCTGCAGGGTATGCTTAAAAATCAGAGTATAAAGTGCAGCGCTGACATCACCAAAGAAAATCCAAAAATATTCCTTGCGTGTCACATCGCAGGAAATAGAGCGTGTTTCCATCGAGAAAATCGCATGATGGGTTCATGTCTCGGTATTTAAATTCGTTTCGCTGAGCAGTTTTGGTTAAACTCGGTTCTTTACAGGCTAAGACCAGCAGTGTTGTGAGTAAGTAGATGTTGAATCGCTATATCAAAAAAATCCTTGATGCGCGCGTGTATGATATCGCGATCGAGTCACCAATAACGCCAGCCACATTTCTATCGGAGCGTTTTGGTAACCAGATTTCGTTGAAGCGTGAAGACTTGCAGCCCGTTTTTTCGTTCAAGTTGCGCGGTGCATACAATCGAGTACGACAACTAAGTGATGCGGACAAGGCGAAAGGGGTAATTGCCGCCTCAGCCGGTAATCATGCTCAAGGCTTAGCCTTAGCTGCAAAAACGCTTGGCATTAAAGCTGTTATCGTGATGCCCAAAACGACACCAGAAATCAAAGTGAACTCAGCAAAAGCTAGGGGTGCGAAAGTCGTTCTGTATGGTGATACCTTTGATGAAGCCTCTGCTTATGCGCAGGCGCAAGTGAAAGAAAAAGGCATGATTTATATTCCACCCTACGATGACGAAGAGGTGATAGCAGGTCAGGGCACGGTGGCCATGGAGCTATTGAAGCAGTATACGGACCCCATTCATGCTGTGTTTATACCGGTCGGTGGAGGAGGGTTAATTGCAGGAATGGCCGCCTATATAAAATACTTGCGGCCCGAAATTAAAGTAGTGGGTGTTGAGCCGGAGGATGCTGCCTGCTTAAAAGCAGCGCTGGCTGCGGATGAACGCGTAATTTTAGACCAAGTAGGTATTTTCGCGGACGGTGTTGCAGTCAAACAAGTGGGAAAATTTCCATTTGAGATCGCGCGCGAATGCGTTGATGAGGTGGTCACCGTTACAACAGATGAGATCTGCGCGGCTATTAAAGATATCTTTGACGATACGCGAGCCATTTCTGAGCCAGCCGGTGCAATAGGCGTGGCTGGATTGAAAGCATATGTTGAGCAAACCGGCGTGAAAGGCGAAAACTTATTGACCGTTTTATCGGGCGCGAATATGAATTTTGATCGCCTTCGCTATATCTCAGAGCGCACTGAAATAGGGGAGAAGCGCGAGGCAGTGCTGGCGGTGACCCTGCCTGAGAAGCCCGGCGCCTATAAGAAATTTATTAAGGCACTGCATAAACGCAATATCACTGAATTTAACTACCGTTATGCAGACGGCTACGACGCGCAGATTTTTGTCGGGGTACAAATTGCTGCGGGTGGACAAGAGCGCGAACAGCTTGTTGAAGAGCTCGAAGAGCAGGGATATCCGGTAACGGATATGACCGATAATGAGGTCGCTAAACTCCATATTCGTCATATGGTCGGCGGACGCTCTGAAGGGGTGGTCGATGAGAGAGTGTTTCGTTTTGAATTTCCTGAACGCCCGGGCGCACTCATGAAGTTTTTAACGTCATTAGGTTCCAAATGGAATATTTCGATGTTTCATTATCGAAATCATGGGGCCGCTTACAGTCGCGTTTTTATGGGCGTTCAAGTTGCCGAGCATGAGCGTGATTTGTTTATTTCAATGCTCGATCAAATTGGTTTCCGTTATTGGGATGAAACTGAGAATGAAGCGTATCGACTGTTCTTAAGAGAGAAGTAAGTGCTGACTAAGCATGCTGTTGTCTGCTTGCGTGTTACTGCGTATAGATAGCATGGTCGGTAACGACCGTGGTCATGGGAATATCCCAGCCATTGACATCTAATCGGTTTTGGCGCTGCAGTTCATGTGCAATACCGACTAACTCTGGTGTGTCAATTGAGGTGTTTCTTTTAAACGAAAACGCGCGATCGTAAAAACCACCGCCCATTCCGAGCCTGTTGCCGCTGGCATCAAACGCGACCAAAGGCATCAAAATAAGCGAAATAAATCTGGCGGGGCTACTAAATCGCGGTTGATAAGCTGGTTCGGTAATACCGAAACGATTTTTGACCCATCGAGTGTTCGGGCCGATCAGCTGGAAACGCATACGCGTCATGTTAATCGGGTCTAGCATCGGGGCATAACACTTTTTCTTTCGCTTACGAAGTAGCGGTAGAAAATAGTCAGGCGATATCTCGCCATCATTGGCCAAATATATGCCGATGCGCTGATGCTTATTTAATAAACCGCTGCGATTAAGGTTTTGATAAAGCTTGCATGCAGCTTGCCGCTGTTGCTTTGAACTGAGTTGCTGACGTTCTTGGCGAAGTTGCCGCCTTAGTGCCGCTTTATTTGCTGGCATAATAGTCTGTTTGCTACATAGTCAGATAGGTATGCCCGGAGGTGCCGCTGCCGGATAAGACCTTGAACCCGACAGTTCAAGGTGGCGAACGTCGTTTGCAAATTAGGCTTTCCCGTCGAGGGGACTTGCACACATTGCAAGAAACGAATGCCTAGAAAAATTTATCGGCTCGAGACATATCAAGCTGGCGAACACTCCAGAACACAGACACATTATAAGCTTCGGGGAAGAAAAAACAGTGAACTTTACGAAAAGAAACAAACTTATGCGTTAGAGAGCGCTTTATCTAGTTTACCTTCAAGGTCATCAAGAATCGTTTTACCCAGGGTTTGGCTCGCATCATTTTGCATAAGTTCATATGTCAGGTTGAGTGCTGCCATCACAATAATGCGTTCTGTGCCGTGTATTTTTCCTGAGGCACGAATTTCTCGTACTTTTGTGTCGAGATGGTCGGCCGCCTTTTTTAGTGAGCCTTGCTGCTCTGGAGGGCAGGCAACAAGATAGTCCTTGTCGAGAATTCTAACTTCTAAGGTATTGGTATCGCTCATCGTTAATTTTGCTCCAAAGCGCGAAGTCGGCCGATCATCGCTTCAATCTTATTGCGTGCGAGGTCGTTTTTTTGCAAAAGCGTCGCGCGTTCGGTGTGCCAATGATCTTGCTGTACTTTGAGGGCGGCGTTGTCCGATTCAAGTTTACTGCAGTGTTGAATGAGTTGTTCGACTTTATCGGAAAATCGGTTGATCTGCTGGTCAGCCATTTTCTTATCCTACCAGGAGGTAAATAGTGATCGTTTATTTGTTAGTTTGAGCGTGATTACCCCTCCAAGCTTATCTGATGCATTGAAGGTTTGGTACCCTTGCATGGACTATAATTTGGCATGACCTCTGGGTCAATAAGGCTAGGTAATCTGAGTCAATCAGTCGTATAATTCTCTGCGTTTTATCTAATTAGCTCTCTTGGGGAATGTTCATGAGCGAATCAACAACCAGCCTAGACGAAGCCTTTGAGTGGCTGGCAAATGTTTACAATATCAACGGGGCTATTAATCACCCCAGCGAACTCCATGGTTTGATCGTAGGCGAGCTTTCGGGTGGATTATTACGCCATCAAGATAGTTGGTTAGATCTGGCTCTTGAGCACATGGGCGTTGAGCATCTAAATATAGAAAAACAGCCGAATTTGAAAGAGGATTTGTATACCTACTATCAAGATGTAGCGAGTGGTATTGAGCAAGATTCGAGTGCGTTTGGCATTATGCTGCCAGATGATGATTATCCGCTCACTGAACGTGTTGAGGCCCTCGGCCTGTGGGTGCGGGGTTTCTTAGAGGGGATCGCGATTGCGGCCAACACAGCCTTAAACCAAGTAGACGATGATTTGAAAGAAATCTTACAAGACTTAGTAGATATTAGTCAGCTAGATGCTCGCACAGAAGGCAGCGAGACAGGTGAAAAAGAATTATTTGAAGTGAGCGAATATGTGCGTATCGGCGTATTAAATTTATATGCTGAATTTAACGAGCCAGACTTACCTGAGCAACAAGATGAAGCAGCGCAACCAACGTTGCACTAGAGCCCTAAAATTGCAGAATGAAGAAGACGTATTGAATGGATATTAAGGAATTTTCGCAACGCCGTGCCGACTTAGCCGAGCATATGGGGCCTAACTCAATCGCAATCTTGTCGGCCTCGACGATTAAGACCCGTAACCACGACGCTGATTTCCACTTTCGCCAGAATAGTGATTTTTATTACTTAAGTGGGTTTAGTGAACCCGAAGCTGTGCTTGTTATCATACCCGGGCGTGAACATGGCGAAAGCGTTTTATTTTGTCGTGAGCGCAATCCAGCAAAAGAAATTTGGGATGGTTACATTATGGGTCCTGACCGTGCCATCGATTTGTTGGGCGTAGATGATGCTTTCCCAATTTCAGATATTGACGAAATCATTCCTGGCATGATCGAAGGTACAGATAAGGTTTTCTATTCGATGGGCCTTGATGCCCAATTTGATACGCATGTAATGGAGTGGATCAATAATATTCGTAGTAAAGTGCGAAGCGGTGCGCATCCGCCAGGCGAGTTTGTTGCCCTTGAGCACCCATTACATGAACTTCGCTTGTTTAAAAGTGATGCTGAGGTTGCCGTGATGCAGAAGGCGGCCAAAATAAGTGCCGAAGCGCATGTTCGGGCAATGAAACGTAGTAAGGTGGGCTTGAATGAATACCACCTTGAAGCGGAAATCATTAAAACGTTTATGGATGCAGGGGCTCGCTTTCCTGCTTACTCAACTATCGTAGGCAGCGGTAGCAATGCCTGTATTTTGCACTACATCGAGAATAATAAAACGTTAGAAGAAGGCGATTTGGTATTAATTGATGCCGGGTGTGAGTTGGAATGCTATGCCTCTGATATTACGCGCACGTTCCCTGTGTCAGGTAAGTTTACGACCGAGCAAGCGGCCATCTACCAAATTGTGCTCGACGCACAAACGGCGGCGATCAAAGAAACTAAGCCCGGCAATCATTGGAATCATCCGCATGAAGCTGCCGTGCGTGTCATTGCAAAGGGTTTGTTGGACTTGGGTTTACTGGTGGGCGATCTCGAAAAAATAATCGAAGATGAAAGCTACAAAAAGTTTTATATGCACCGTACCGGGCATTGGTTAGGTTTAGATGTGCATGATGTCGGCGAGTACAAAGTGGGCGGCGCTTGGCGTGAACTAGAGAAAGGAATGGTGCTAACGGTCGAGCCGGGTATTTATATTGCGGCCGAGTGTAAAGAGGTTGACGAAAAGTGGCGGGGTATTGGCGTGCGTATTGAAGATGATGTGCTGGTCACTAAAACAGGGGCTAGAGTCTTAACGCGCCATGTACCAAAGCAGATTAATGAAATCGAAACTTTGATGGCTTCGTAACCTATGGCAAACCTAAGTGGGCGGACCGAGCTACAAGCGCACTACGATGTGGTCGTGGTGGGGGCCGGCTTGGTTGGCTCGACCGCTGCCTTGGGGTTAGAGAAACTCGGTTTATCCATTTTATTGCTCGACCGCGCTGAGATCTGCTCGGGTAAGGCAACAAAGGTACATAGCGACGTGCAGCGATTTGATGAGCGCTCTACCGCTATTTCTCATGGATCAGTAGAGATCCTTTCAGCGTTAGATATATGGAATGCTCAGAACTTGCACGCGTGCCCCATTCATCATGTGCATGTCTCTGAGCAAGGGCGCTTGGGAACCACGCGTTTAGGTGCGCAGGAATTAGGTTTTGATGCACTCGGGTATGTGGTGCCTAATACGACGTTTGGTCGTTGTTTAGAATCAAAACTGCTAGCCAGCGAGATTGATTTATTGTCGGGCACGCAACTTATTGCCGCAAACTATCAAACACTTGATCAACAGGCGGGATTTCAACTAATCGTTGGTAGTGCGGAAAGAGCCTCGCCTGACAATGATGCGACTATCGATTGTAAATTATTACTAGCGGTAGACGGTGCGCAATCAGAAACCTGTAAGTTACTGGGAATTGATGCGCATGTGAAAGATTATGGTCAGCGCGGCATTGTTGCCAATGTGCAAACGCAACTCGCAAATCAAGGTTGTGCTTTTGAACGCTTTTCGAAACTTGGGCCACTTGCGATGCTGCCTCTTAAAGAGCATATAAGCGCTTTAGTTTGGAGCGTTTCTATCGCGCAATTTGAGGAATTGAATTCCCTAGATGACAAAGCTTTTTGTCAACAATTGGAAGAAAGTTTCGGTGATCGTTTAGGCGCAGTCGAGGGTTGTAGCGAGCGCATCAGTTTTCCGCTCAAGCTAAGTCTGCGCAACGAGTTATATCGTAATAGTTTTGCGGTGTTAGGTAATGCAGCACATAGCCTTCATCCGGTTGCCGGACAGGGTTTTAATCTTGCCTTGCGTGGCGTGGCCGTCTTACTAGACAGCCTCAAGAATGCGCAGCACGAACAGGGTCATATAGGTGATACGCGTTATTTGTCTTGCCTAGACGCCGTGCATGGCCCAGATCAAAAACGTATTGTTGGTTTGAGTGATTATCTTATCGATATTTTTGCAGAGCAATCAGTGGTTCCGCCACGCATGCGTCAATTAGGATTGGTCTCGCTCAATGCGATACCTGCGTTGAAAAAAGAATTCGCAAAACAAACAATGGGTCTGGCAGGCAAGAAATTTAGCTTGGGTGCGAATCAGTGAGCCAGCAAGTCGAGAAGGGTGGCGCAGGTAAGTCATATGATGTGGCGATCGTTGGTGCCGGTCTTGTCGGCGGTAGTTTGGCTCTAGCCCTTGCTGCGCAGGGATTGCAGGTTGCATTAATTGATGCCGAGGCCCAATCAAGTTTCGCTGCCATCTTAGATTTGCCAAAGAGTGTGCATGATTATTCCCCCAGAGTGAGTGCTCTTTCTCCGGCATCACAAAACCTATTGACCGAAATAGGTGCATGGCCGCACTTAGACTCAGGGCGTGTTCAAGCGTATAAAGATATGTACGTATGGGATGAATTAGGCACGGAAAAAATTAGTTTTCATGCTGGTGAATATCGGCTAGATGCATTGGGCTTTATTGTTGAGAACCCTACGCTAGTGGCTGCCATTCATACCGAAATTAGCAACGTTGAAAGGGTTGATTTGTTAGCGCAGCACCGTGTGCAGATGCTCTCGCAGCATGATCAAGGTGTGGTGGTAAAGTTAGTTGATGGGACAGATCATGCGCTGGAGCTAGCGGTGCCACTTCTGGTCGGTGCAGACGGTGCTAGGTCGCAGGTGCGTCAACTCGCAGGTTTCGAAACGCGCGAGTGGGACTATGATCATCATGCGATTGTTTGCACAGTTGAGCAAGCACAGCCTCATCAACGGTGTTCAAAACAACGTTTTGCGGAGTCTGGTCCACTTGCTTTTTTACCATTAAATAGTGACGCGTCAGAGAAGCATATGTGTTCTATTGTTTGGTCTGTAAAGCCTGAGATCGCAAAGCAATTGCTAGCGTTAGATGAAATAGACTTCCTTCGGCAACTAGAGAAAGCCGGTGAAAGTGAGGTTGGCCGGCTCCTCGCCTGTTCGACCCGTTTTAGCGTGCCGTTGAGGCAGCGACATGTTAAGCGCTATATGAAAAAAAATGTGGTGTTGGTGGGTGACGCTGCGCACACAATTCATCCCCTAGCCGGACAGGGTGTAAACCTTGGTTTCAAAGATATCGCTGTTTTGAGCGATGTGCTTGGTCAGGCATTTTCCGATGACATTGCGTTGAACCATCCCCTGGTGTTGAAGCGTTATCAACGTCAACGTCAGTTTGATAACCTAAGCATGGCCGGCGCGATGGAGGCGTTTAAGCGTCTGTTTGAAACGCCTAACCCGTTGGTAAGACTGGTGAGGAATGTTGGTATGTCAATGGTTGACCGACATACATTAATCAAAGAGCAGGTTGTTCGGCGCGCAATGGGATTATGAGTTTTCTTACGACTCTCCGGTCCCAACTAAAGTGAGCAGTGCGTTTAAAAATACTGGTACGTTCGTGTAAGCATCTAGGGCCTGAGACGCAGTTCATTTACGGAGACGCTGCTGCGCTTTTCTATCTTTGAACCTGATTACGCTCTTTAATTAAATAAACGACCAATTAAGGCCGGTACGGCGGTCTCTACACGTAATATTCTTGGCCCGCAATGCACGGTCGAGAAGCCTTGTTCTGATACTTTCTCTACCTCATAGTCCGTAAAGCCACCTTCAGGACCGATGATTAATGTGCAGGCTTCATTTAGGCTAACGGGACATGGTGCAGGACTGTTTGGATGTGCAATCAGACGCACACTATCGCTGGCGATTTCTGGCAGTTTATCTTCAACAAAAGGTTTAAAAAGTTTGTGGCATTCTATATGCGGGAGCATCGTGTCTCGGGCTTGTTCGAGTCCGAGTATGGCATTTTCACGTAAACGCTCGTTACTTAACCAAGGGCTTTGCCAATAACTTTTTTCAACCTTCCACGCGTTTATAAAAATGAGTCGCTTTACGCCAAGCGCTATCGCATGCTGAATTATACGGCGAAGCATTTTGGGGCGGGGTAAAGCAATAATGAGGGTGAGTGGCAAGGCTGAAGGCGGTGGGGAAGTAAAATCAAAGGACAAGCATGCCTGATGTTCGCCCAGCGAATCTATTTGGGCGACCCCCATCAACCCATTAATCAATCCAGCTCGAATCTTGTCACCTTCTTGCGCTTTGAGTGTTTCGCGTATGTGCTTAAGTTGGCGTCCACTGACGCTTGCATGGGTTGCTGAGGTGAGCTGGTCTTGACTAAGCAGAAGTAGGTTCATCGCGTTTTTCTATGAGGCGTGAAAACAGTAAACCTATTTCAAACAATGCCCACATAGGTAGGGCTAGGAGTGTTTGTGAAATGACATCTGGCGGCGTCAGTAACATACCAACTACAAAGCAAGCGACAATCAAATACGGACGTTTTTCGCTCAAGCTTGCCGTGCTTGTGACGCCAATGGTCACCATGATAATGATGGCAATGGGAATTTCAAAAGCGATGCCAAAGGCGAAAAATAACTTAATCACGAAATCGAGGTATAAACTGATATCGGTCATTACCGTGACATCGCTTGGGCCGGCCGAGGTAAGGAAACCAAAGACTAATGGAAAAACAATAAAGTAGGCAAATGCGATACCCAGATAAAACAAGAAGATGCTCGAAAATAGCAGAGGCAGGGCAAGCCTTCTTTCGCCCTGATAAAGTGCGGGGGCGATAAAACGCCAAAGCTGAAAGAGAATGTACGGCATGCTTATAAACAAAGCCGTGAAGAATGTGAGTTTAAATGGCGTGAGAAAGGGCGATGCGACGCCCGTCGCAATCATTGAGCTACCCTCAGGCAAAAACTGACGCAATGGTTCAGAGACAAATAGGTAAAGATCATTCGCGAAGTAGTAGAGACTGAAAAACACAATCATCACTGCAACAACCGCATGCAAAAGTCGATTGCGTAACTCAACCAGGTGCGACATAAGCGGCTGCGGTGTGTCTTCTGCGCCGTCTTCGTGTGTTGAGTCGTTCTGTGATGAAGACGGTGGCTTTGGCTCATTCATGAGGCAAGATCGTCAGGTTTGTCGCGCGCGGTGGTGCGTTGATTAGTGGATAGTTCCTTATTTAATTGAGAATCAAACGCACGCGCTGTGCTTGCTTGAGCTATTGCACTTGATTGGTCTTCGCTGGCGGTTTCGTTGAGTGCTTGACTGACTGTTTGATGAATTTTATTTGCATCCTCTTCAATATTAAGGCTCTCGCCTTGCTCTTTAAGTTGTTGGCGCAGCTCTTCGATTTCTATTTGACGATCGACCTCTTGCGAAAATTGTCGAACTATACGTCGGGCTTTACCTAACCAACGCCCCGCCGCACGCGCAGCAACAGGGAGACGCTCTGGTCCGAGTACCAGAAGAGAAATGATGGCGACGATGAGTAGTTCGAGGAAGCCAATATCAAACATGGTCTACTGCTCTATACCCAACGACTATTTGGTGTTTTCGTTTTCCGATTTCTCGGCTTTCGCATCAATTATTTCGCCATTATCCTCCTCTTTTGGCAACGGCTTCGGTGTGTCTTCATCTTTAACTGCTTTTTTAAATCCTTTCACTGCATCGCCAAGATCACCACCCATATTGCGTAGTTTTTTGGTACCAAAAATTAAAGCGACGATCACTAATATGATAAGTAATTGGGTTGGACTGATTCCCATGATTATTGCTCCTTCATTCGTGAGGCTTTCTCTTCTAATCCAGAAAGATTAAAGCGACGTTTCAGCTCATCAAGGACGTCGTCATAGCCTAGATTTAAATGCGAAAGCATGACTAAGCTGTGAAACCAAAGATCAGCGGTTTCATAGATTAATTCATCTTTTTTACTGTTGTCTTGTTCTGCATCTTTAGCGGCAAGCACCGTTTCAATACACTCCTCACCCACTTTTTCTAAGATTTTGTTCAATCCTTTTTCATGCAAGCTCGCAACATACGAGTTCGTGGGATCCGCGGCGCGTCGTGCCTCTAGCACTTGGGTTAATTCAGCGAGTATCGAAGACATAACAATCTCTATTTGTGTGTTAGCGCTTTAAGACGAACCAGCCGCCAAGCGCGATTAGACCAATACTGACATAGGACAAAGATTGTAGCCAGACTAGAATTTCAGGTTGCGATGCTATTGCGCCAGCAAGCAGCAAGCCAATGCCGCCAACTAGTTGATGTCGCCCGCGTTTTTGTTGGTCTAATGCCAAGCGCAATGCGCGAATTTCAGTTTCGCGTTGCTGACCATGTTTATCGAGGTGTTTAATTTGCGTCATTGCATCAAACACCAAGCTTGGAATTTCGGGTGAATGCTCGATTAAGTCGGGCAGCTGCTGTTTCAGGCTTTTCAATATGCCCGGCGGCGCCAGCTTTTGCTTTAACCAATTTTCTAGATAGGGTTGAGCGGTCTGCCATAAATCCAAGTCAGGATACAATTGCCGACCAAGCCCCTCGATATTCAATAGCGTTTTTTGAAGCAAAACCAGCTGTGGTTGCACCTCCATGTTAAAGCGGCGGGCCGTTTGGAATAAGCGCAGCAAAAAGTGACCGAAAGAGATTTCTTTGAGTGGTCGCTCAAAAATAGGTTCGCAAACCGTCCGGATCGCCGCTTCAAACTCCTCTATCTGCGTGTCGGCGGGTACCCACCCTGAGCTGACATGAAGTTGCGCAACCTGACGATAATCACGTTGAAAGAATGCCAGTAAATTACGTGCTAAATAGTTTTGATCTTCGACACTCAGAGCGCCCACAATACCAAAGTCTATCGCGATATATTGGGGGTTTAGTGCTGGTTTTCCTTGCGCAACAAAAATGTTTCCGGGATGCATATCGGCATGGAAAAAACTATCACGAAATACCTGTGTAAAGAAAATCTCCACCCCGCGTTCGGCTAAGGTTTTGAGGTCTACGTTAGCTGCATGCAGGGCTTCTAAATCCGCCACGGGCATGCCATAAACACGCTCCATCACCAGCACATCTCGGGAGATATACTGCCAGAAAATCTCAGGAATATAGATCAAATCAGAATCAAGAAAGTTTCGTCGCAGTTGTGACGCATTGGCTGCCTCACGTTGCATGTCGAGTTCGTCGAAAATAACTTTTTCATAGTCATTGACGACTTGAACGGGGTGCAGGCGATAACCCTCAGACCAATACGTTTCTATCCCGTTCGCAATTAACCGCATTAAGGAGACGTCTTGGCGAATAGTTTTTACAATATTTGGCCGGGTGACTTTGACGACCACTTCCTTGCCGTTATGCAGAGCAGCGCTGTGCACTTGCGCAATCGATGCGGATGCCATTGGTATATCGTCAAACCTCGAGAACGCTTCATCTAGTGAGCAGCTCAATGAGTTTTCAATAAGTTGTTTTGAAAGCTTGGCATCGAAAGGCGCTACTTTATCTTGTAGCTGTTTGAGTTGATTCGCCAATTCATCAGAGAGGAGATCACGGCGCGTTGACAGTATCTGTCCAAATTTGACAAATATTGGACCGAGACATTCCAACGCTAAACGCAGTCGTTCTTCACGGCTTTGCTTCGGTGTTGGAAAGAGCTTCCATGGACCAAAAAACACAAATAGTCGAAGCCAAAAAGGGAGTGCTTGTCCTGGAATAAATGCATCTAATCGAAACCGACAACATACCCAAATAATGATTAACAATCGCGACAGCTGCGCAAATATGAACATTCTGGACAAGTTACTTGCTCCGTTTACTCAAAGGCACAAGCTTTCGAATACGTGCTTCAAGTCGGTCTGCATTCAATCGGAGGCTGTCAATAGCATCAAACTGCGCGACAGAGCGGGCTTTGCTAGGCAATAAGCGCAATTCGTATTTAATGAACTCTTCAATATCGGTCATAAAGTTGTGGCTAAGGGTTTGCGCCATACTTAAGCTTTGCTTCACACCTTTACTTAGAAACGCTGCAGGGGTATCGCCAATAACTTCGGCGAGTAATGCTTCCCAATCAATGTTCATTGACTTGGCGATTTGCTGAATCTGTTGAGCGCGCACGGCGTCGCCTGTAAGCTCAATACCATGCTGTTTGATCGCAGCTGTTTTGTTCCGGGCGGTAGCTAAACGCGCAAAACCTACCAAACTGCCGCTAAGCGTGACCGTGGGGGCTTTCTCGGCAGACAGTAGGAAAATTTCACTATTTTGTGCACCGAGAAAAATAGATTGATCAATGCTGGTAATGTTGATTTCGAGGATACAGCCATTTAGAGGTTTTAGCTTTTTTCCCGCGGCGGGATCCATAGTTAGAGCACCATTGATACTTTTTTCGAGCAGCGGCGCAAAGGTTTGTATTAGTGGTAGGTTAAAAATGCTCATATCAGGCCTTTATTCCCGTATGTAGCGCGACAATGCCACCGGTCATATTTTGAAAGCGACATTTAGCAAAGCCCGCAGCCTCCATCATACCCTTTAGGGTTTCTTGATCTGGATGCATACGAATCGATTCGGCTAAGTATTTATAGCTCTCGCTATCTTTCGTGATAAGTTTTCCCATTGCAGGCAAGGCGGTAAATGAATACTTGTCGTAAAAGTCACTCAGCAACGCGTTGCTGGGCTTTGAAAATTCTAAGATAAGCAAGCGACCGCCGGGTTTAAGTACTCGGAGCATTGACCTGATCGCTTTGTCTTTGTCGGTCACATTTCTTAAGCCAAATGCAATAGATACGCAGTTAAAGTGATTAGTTGGGAAGGGTAAGCATTCGGCATTGGCTTGAACAAACTTAATATTACCGCCGTAACCCCTGTCCAACAAACGATCGCGGCCCACATTTAACATGGAGGCATTGATATCGGCGAGAATTACCTCCCCCGTATCGCCCACGCGTTTTGAGAATTGCATCGTGAGATCGCCTGTACCACCGGCGATATCGAGCACGCGATGGCCACTGCGCACACCTGATGACTCAATTGTAAGGCGCTTCCAAATGCGATGAACACCGAATGACATTAAATCGTTCATGACGTCATATTTGTGTGCCACCGAATGAAAAACGTCGGCAACCTTATTTGCTTTGTCTTCGGTTTTAACGTTCTCATAACCGAAGTGAGTCGTTTCGCCTGGAGTACTATTTGGTTCGGACATGCGTCTGGGCTCACCTTTTTTGAGATCTAGCAGTTGTTCATTTGATAGGCTGCTATTCTAACGCTCAACGCCCATGAAAACTATGTACAAATAGGCTAGCCAAGCGTGAAAGCGATGCAAACGCGTAAAAAAGTTTTGCTGATTCGATGGGTAGCGTATATTTACACGAATAAATTTAGCTTTGGTAAACGCGCATGAGTGTAATTGCTATGAAACGGCAGCACAGTCGAGGCTTAGATGCAGCTCGCGAGCAGGCTGAGAAAATTGCCCAAGACTTGTCCTCTCAATTTGGCGTTACGTATCACTGGGACGATTCTAAATTGCGAGTAAAAGGCGCCGGTGCAAAGGGTCATATGATTGTCACGGCGGACACACTCGATCTTAAGCTAGAGTTGAGTTTTGTGTTGCGTCCATTTAAGCGCCGGATCGAGCAGGAGATGATCAATTATTTGGACGCGTTTTGCCAAAGCTAATTTCTCCCTTTCGCCAACTCAGGCTCCGCAAACATAACAGGACAATTAAATGAGCGATGTAGCGCTTGATGAGCAGACCCTTACGTTGGGTAAGATAATACGGCGTATTCCCCGTTTATTTAAAGGCTTGAGTGCACGGGCGAGGGGCTTAAGTATTGTGCTCAAGGACTCGAGCGCAACGGGGATGGGCTTAGGCATTTGTTTGGAGGAAGCGACAAAGAAAGCGCCATGCAATCAGGCGGTTGTATTTGCTGGGCAGCTCCATGAACAAGCCTACACTTACGCGCAATTCAACGCTTGGGTTAACCGCCTAGCGTATTACTTTACGCAAAGCGGCACCCGCAAAGGGGATGTGGTCGCGGTGTTTGTTGAAAATAGGCCAGAGTTGCTCGCGATTATATCGGCGTTAGCAAAAATTGGCGCGGTCAGCGCGCTAATCAATACGTCGCAACGTCACGCCGTATTGCGTCACAGTGTGTCTTTGGTGTCACCAAGGCGTGCAGTTGTGGGTGAAGAGCTCGTAGACACATTCATGGAGGCACAAGCGTTATTGCCGTCTAGCTCCGCGAGTTTGGTATTTGTTCCGGAATTTGAAAGTAGCGTTAAAGCGCCTGACGGCTGGGCAAACCTTCATTGCGCACAACAAGGCTTACCTGAAGTAAATCCGACGTCTACTTACGAGGCAATGGGTAGCGACGCTTTTTGTTATTTTTATACATCGGGTACCACCGGATTACCGAAAGCCGCGATTGTAACGCATGGTCGATTTATGAAAGCCTACGGAGGCATTGGTTTAGCGGCATTGCAGTTTAGTCCAAAAGACCGGGTCTACATATGTTTACCGTTTTACCACGCAACCGCTTTGGCAGTCGGGTGGAGCAGTATTTTAGCGGGGAGCGCAACCTTAGTGCTCGGGCGCAAATTTTCTAAAAGTCGTTTTTGGCCAGATGTAAAAGCGCACAGTGTTACCGCAATCTGCTACATCGGTGAGCTATGCCGTTATTTGATGGCAGATAAGGCAGCGCACGTATCCTCAGCAGAAGAGCAAGACCATCAGGTACGCCTTATGTTTGGTAATGGTTTGCGGCCAGCCATTTGGCAGCCTTTTAAAAAACGTTTTGGCATCGAACAGGTAATGGAATTCTATGGCTCCAGTGAGGGAAATGTTGGTTTCCTGAATGTATTTAATTTAGATAACACTGTTGGTTTTTCGCCCGTACCTTATGCGATCGTCGATTATGATATAGACAATGATGTACCGATCCGTTACGCGGATGGTTTCATGCGAAAAGTGGTGCAAGGGAAGGCCGGTTTATTATTAGGTGAAATAAACGATAGGTCACCATTTGACGGTTACACAGATTCAGAGAAGACAGAGAGAACGATTGTGCGGAACGTATTCAAACACGGCGATGCCTGGTTTAATTCGGGCGATCTAATGCGTGATATGGGCTACCGTCATGCGCAGTTTGTTGATCGGCTCGGTGACACTTTTCGTTGGAAGGGTGAGAATGTTTCGACGACACAGGTTGAAAATGTTCTGGCGGCCCTAGCCTTTGTCTTGGATGCGGCCGTTTATGGTGTGGAGGTGCCGGGAACTAATGGCAGGGCGGGGATGGCTGCTTTAAGTCTAACGGAAGGCCAAGTATTTGATGCGGTTGCATGCTTTGAGGCACTCGTAAAGACTTTGCCAGCCTATGCAGTGCCGGTTTTTATTAGGGTGGTAGATCGGCTAGAAACAACTGGTACGCATAAGTACCAGAAGGCTGCGTTGAAAAAAGAGGGCTTTGCTCTAACGGCGATGGCAAAAACCGATCAGTTATATGTATGGCTGCCAAAATCTGAGCATTATCAATTAATGAACGCTAAAATAGCGGCTCAAATAAATACACAAGCACTTGATTTTTAATCGTAATATAAAGCGTTTGAGAGTGCTTACGAGCGTGCCTTGAATTCTGCTGAGCCTTCAATATCTTGGCTGCGAGCGATCGCTGTGCGCTGGTTGAATCGACCGATTAACCTTCGTTGTAGTTTAGTTTCCCAGTGCAAGGCATTGCGGATCGAGCCGAGCCACGTATTGTTATAAAGTAGTTTCGTGTAGCTAATTGCATCGGGCGATTTTTCTTTTAGTGATTCTGCGAATTTTATAGCCTCAGTCATCGGGTCATTAAAAATATGCGTAATAATGCCTAACTCAGCGGCTTTTTCCGCAGTGAGTACTTCTGCGGTCATTGTGATTTCTTTAATTTGATCGATACGGCAAAGCTCTCGTAGGGCAATGCTGCCTGCCATATCTGGAATTAACCCCCAGCGCGATTCCATTATTGAGAATTCGCAGTCTGGCGAGGCATAGCGAAAGTCTGCGCCCAGTGCGATATGCAGACCGCCGCCCCAGCATTTACCATGTGTCACGGCGATGACGGGAATCGGTAGTTCTCGCCAAAGATAGCTGACATCTTGTGCGAGATTCGATATTTTTGTGCCCGGTTTGATCAAAAGTTTTAAAGCTGCGGTTGGTTTTTTGAACATTGATTTTACGTCCAAACCTGAGCAAAACGCCTTGCCCTCGCCAGATAAAATAACAGCGCGTACTTGTTTATTCTTTTTCAGTAGCTTGGTGGCTTTAATCAGGGCATTAAACATCGCCATATCTAAGGCGTTAAGTTTTTCCGGCCGTGCTAAGGTTACAAAAGCAATATCATTTTCAATACGCAACTCAATGCGCTCTAGGATGCGAGTGGTTTCGCTCATAGGGTGCTCCTACTTTCTGACTCAGGCCAATAGAAAGGCTTGGGTTCGCGGTTAAACATGTTCACCATAATAGCGCTTTCGCGATCGATTAATGAGGGGATTAAAATGTCAATATCGCGCATGTTATGAAATGCATCAAAACCTCGGACTAAGAAGGCGTGTAAGGCAGCCAAACCGGCCTTTTCAGCTGGTGCTTGGGCAAGTTTCAGTGAATATCGAATAATGGCACTGCCTGCATGCTTTTCTAGCTGTGCACCGGCTGCTTGCGTCAGTTGTAATTGTTTTTCCCTTGCTGCTTTATTCTGGCAGCACGCATAGGCCTCAACATAATTTTGCGTAGTAATCACGTTATCTGTACGTTGACCATTGACGTTTTGTAGGAGCGTTTCGGCAAGCTGTTTATCCAAGCGCTGTGTAAGTAAATTCAGCTCCACAAGTGTTGAGACGGTTGCCAGTATTTTATCAGGTAACCATTTCACTAGTTTTGGGAAAATCCGCTCGAGGTCTCGATCTCGAGCACTAAAATCCCGCGCACCATAAAGTTCATCGAAAAGAAAGTCGAGGCCTGCCCTAAAGGTTTCTGTTTGGTATAGATCGGCATGTGTATCGCGTAAACGTTCCGATTGCCATATGGTGAGCGCTTTTAATTGTATTTCAAGCGTACCGGGTGCCGTTTGCTTTTGAAAGTCATGGTAGTCAAGCAACACACGTTTAAGTGCAAGGGCATGCTCGCCGCTGACAGCTGTATTTTCAATGCGATTGCGATACATTTTTTAGACAAGTAAATAAAGTACGTCGTCGCAGTCTAATCAATTCAGAGTAGGTGTGCGAGTAAAAGCTACCCGTTAGCAGCCCGTTTTTGCTGTGCGACAGACTTGTCGTTTTGTTTCTTAACCGTTTCCGCAATCTTGCCTTCAGGCACTGTATCCAAGCTCGGTACCCATTTACGGTCATCAAGCGTAATAAAGTGGCTGGTGGCATCAGTTTCAACAATTCGTACCGCATTTGGGCTTTTCAGAGCACTTTTGAGCATTATATTGCGATCAAGAATACGGTCTACTTTCGGGATTAAAAAGGTACCATGGCGAATATGTTGATACGCTGTGTAGTCTGCCTTATCCATCCATGCAAATAAATTTTCGATGTTGCGTACAATAGTTAAATGATCTTTGGTAGCGCTAAACAACTTATGCAAAAGTTTTTTCTTGCGTCGGTTCATTTTACCAAAAAACATTTGACCATAGGATGAAGACGGGGTGCTATTTATCAGGCGAATGACCCATGGCCACATGCCATGGCTGACCGGCTCGAGCAATGCAGAGACCAGCGGATGCGTTTTTCCGCCGGGTAGTGCCGGTGCCTCTAAAATAATTTCAACATGTTCGTATAACTCTGGGCGTTGATTTATCGCCTCTAAGATGACCGCGCCACCTCGAGAGTGCCCGTGTATACGAATATTTTTTGTGGTCGGCAGATTCGCTAACGCTTGGTTCAATATGCATGCATCATATTCGATCGTGGCTTCTAAATACTTTATGGGAACTTCCCATGCTGCCGGTTCTGGCATTGGCCCTTCAACGGGAAGATGATAGTTACTGCAAGTCAGGAGAACGAGTTCGGTTGTTGGGTCTTGGTAGGCTTGTGTAAAGTAACAGTGATTTTCAAGAAACCCATGTACACATATGACTGTATGTTTCGCATTTTCGGCGTGATTTCTGACACTGACAGCGCCTTTACCGACACTGTATATTTTGCCAGAAAACATTTCAGTATACGTTTGTGCAATTGGCTTGATTAGCTTACGTGCATGGGTTGCTTGCACAGTCATCTCCCCTGTTCGTCGCGCGCTCTTGTAGCGATGTCCTTTCGCATTATCGGCCGCAATCGTTCATTATTTACGTTGTAAAGACTACCTTACTGCCTAATGTAGTACATTCTTCATCCAATTGCAGTACCTGCTTTGTGTACGCATCGTAATAAATAAGTAAATTGTTAACTCATTTATGCGGCCCACAAAACAGTTCTATAAAAGTACTAAAGAAGCCTTCGTAACGTGTTGAATTAATTATGGCACATGAATAAAAAATCACGTGTTAAGAAATGTTATTTATGTTACTTTTTTTGGGCATGTTGACATCTATTTCAGTTGTTAGCAGCTGGGGCAGCGTTACTAAGGCAAGGAATCTAAGCCGATTAAAAATAATTAAAATCAGGGAGGTGGTTGTGCCGAACAACCAGAGTAAACCCTTAAATGGGGTCGATATAGCTTGGCTGAGAATGGATACGCCAACAAATTTGATGATCATCAATGCGATGATTATCACCGAAACAATGGACTATCAGTATTTCCGAAACACGATTCAGAACCGTTTTCTGTACTTTCCGCGGTTCTCGACTCGCCCGACCCTAGACGGTGGCGAATATGTTTGGGAACCTGATCCCTTTTTTGATTTAGATAATCATGTGAAAAAAGTGGCCTTGCCCGGCAAAGCCGACAAAAAAGCGTTGCAGCAATACGTTGCAGATCAAATAAGCGTTCCTTTTGATGCAAGTAAACCATTATGGCAACTCCAGTTTGTCGAAAACTATGACGGTGGCAATGCTGTTATTTTGCGCGTCCATCATTGTTACGCAGATGGCTTGGCCCTTATTTCAGTTTTTAATTCGATTACAGATTCTAGTGCTAACGTCGCGCCGTTTTCTTATCCATCGAAGGCGTCAAATGAAGATGTACCGCACAACACTGATCAATTAACTGCGTATCAGCGGGTGTGGGGTGGTGCAACCGACAAAGCTGAGAAATATGCGAAGTTTGCCAAAAAGCTTTCGAGTGAGGGCATGAACGTTCTCCGCGATCAGGACGCGATGAATAAATTAGTAGGCGATGGTGTGCGCGCCGCCGCTGAACTGGCCCAACTAGCGACAATGCCGGCCGATCCAAAACGCACGATTAAAGGTAAGTTAGGTGTTCGAAAGACTTGTGCTTGGTCTGAGCCGGTTAGTTTTGATAAATTCCGCGGTATCGCGAAGGTAGTTGGCTGCAGCATCAATGATTTGCTGCTTTCATGTGTTGCCGGTGCGTTCCGAGAAGAAATGATTGACGCAGGTGAAGAGCTAGATGGGCGTCGAGCACATGTAACGTTGCCTGTGAATATTCGGCCACCCGAAGACATTGATCAGAGCCAAAATCCGGATGCTTTATGCAACTATTTTGGGACCGTTTTTGCGGCCCTTCCAGTGGATATCGAAAATCCACTCGAGCGGGTTTATAAAATTAAGCACGATATGATTGCGCTCAAGCAGTCTCTTCAGCCTGCGCTATCCTTCGGTATTTTGTATGCGTCTGGGTTATTGCCCAGAGCAATGCAAAAGACATTGACAGAGAGCTTTGGGAATAAAACATCGGCCGTATTATCAAATGTGCCAGGCTCGCGGGAGCCGCGTTATTTAGCAGGCGCAAAGATCAAAGAACAAATGTTTTGGGTACCCCAAACCGGTGATCTCGGTCTTGGTTTGAGTATTATTAGTTACGGGGGCCAGATTCAATTTGGCCTTGTTGGCGATGCCCGTTTATTCCCAAATCCAGAGCGCTTAGTGAATCGTTTTGTTGCGCAGATTGAACTGCATCGCACTGATATTGTTGCGAGTTATATTGAAGATTTGGTGCATCCAACGATGGTGATCTGAGCGTTAAGGACGATAAGGAAGGCGCCGAGGCGTCTTTTTTTATGCTTGATATCACTGCCTCAGCGTGGTTGAATCGCGCCAAATTATAGGGAGTCTTTATGAGCGAACATGATTCATCACCATATGCCAATGAGGGGCAAGTGCCTCTCGCAGCCAAATTAAACTTAGAAACGGCGCCACTTACATGGAAAGAGCTCGAGCCCTTCTTTGCGGCAGGTAAAGTGATTCATGTTGCGACGGGTTTAGACATGTTTATGGTCGCGGAACAAATTGTTGCCGACAATAAAGCAAAGATTGAAGAGTGGATGGCTGAAGATAAAGTTGGCCAAGTAAGTGACGCACAGGCGGCTGCGTGGCATCAGACGGAAGCGACCCTTTGGTCGGTTGTGATCAAACCTTGGATATTAGTCCAAGCATCTTAGTTTCGCGATGTTTTGTTGACGAATATGAAGTCGAACTCCCCGCAAAGTAGCTGATTTAGGCTGAGGCAAAACGCATGAGCTCTTGCGAAAACTTGATAGGTTGATCAATCAACGGTGTATGACCGCTACGATCAAACCGAATGACCTCTGCATTAGGCGCATAATCTGCAATGCGCAATTGCCCACCTACTGGATACATTTCTGAGCGTAAGCCGGCAATGACAGAGATTGGAATATCAATGCTGGGTAATACCGCACGCAAGTCATAGCCTTCCCGGATATATGACGTCAAGCAATAAGCATAGGCAGGCCAGTTGCTGACAGGAAGAATTTGTTTCGCTGTGAATGCGTTTGCCATCAGTTTTCGCGCAATGAATTTGTGTGCGGGTTTCGATAGCGCAGAAGCAAAGAATTCACCAAATTCATGTTGGAGTTGGTCGCGTAATGCCTTCGGTAAATTCTCATAGCGAGTGTTATTTTCAATGAAGGGTTGCAGTGCCTGCATTAAGCGTTCGCCACGTTGAATACGAATATCATGATCACTACCGAATAGACCCCATTGCCAGCTCTCGTTGTTGGCGCAGCAAGGGCTTTGGTCAATATGTAAGTATGCGCTTATGCGCTTTGTTCCATATTTTTCAAAATACTTCAGTGCAGTGAGTGCACCCATAGATATGCCGGCTAGTTTGACGGTATTTAGCCCTAAGTATTTGCATAAATCTTCCATATCTTCAGCAAAGTTAGACACCGTGCATTGTTGATTAAACATACTATGGTGAGAGCGACCAAAGCCTCTCAGATCGGGCAGGATAACGGTAAACTTCCGGCTTAAATAGGTCGCGAATGGGAGCCAATGCCCCGAATGCATTCCAAAACCATGCAATAGCATGACACAAGGGCCAGAACCGAGCGAACGGTAGTAAAGCCGCTCCCCGTCTCGTGCGATAATAGTTGGCATTGAATGATTACCTTTGTTGCGATGCCCACACTTGCACTTCAATGATAACAATCGCGCTCTGCGAAATCTGAGCTACACTTAGCAATTGTTGTTGTACATCTAGGCCACTTAAAATATGCCTAGCAGAATCAAAATAGGTTTATGAAAAAGCAGTTAACACACCCAAAGCCGGTTTTCGGCCTACAACTTCTCGAGTCATTTATATTTACGAAGCGCCGTTTTGTGCTATGTGCGTTTGTATTAGTGACAATATTTCTCGCTTGGAAAGCGACCTCCTTGAAACCGGACGCCAGTTTGGAGCGCATGATTCCGCAAGCGCATCCTTATATCCAGAACTACCTTGAGCATAAGAGTGATCTAGAAAATCTCGCTAACTTCATTCGTATTGCTGTTGTGGCGAAAGAGGGTGATATTTTCGATGCTGCGTACATGGAGGCGCTGAATAAAATTAGTGATGAGGTCTTCTATTTGCCGGGTGTTGATCGCTCTGGTTTGAAGTCTCTATGGACACCCAATGTGCGCTGGGTTGAAGTGACTGAGCAAGGGTTTGCCGGCGGCCCCGTTATCCCGCCAAACTATAATGGTTCTGAAGCGGCGATAGAAGAGTTGCGCCATAACATATTACGTTCCGGGCAAGTGGGTCGCTTGATCGCGAATGATTTCCAATCAAGCATTATCTATGTCCCCTTATTAGAAATTCATCCAGAAACGGGTGAACGTCTTGATTATCATGCGTTTTCGATGCAACTCGAGGACAAAGTACGTGCCCGATTTTCGGGTGATGAGTCTGCTGTTGAGATACGGATTGTAGGGTTTGCAAAAAAAATAGGCGATATGATTGATGGGTTGGGAGCGGTCATCCTGTTTTTTGCTATCGCGTTTGTCATTACATGCGGTTTACTATGGTTATATACGCGCAGTGTCTTGAGCACAGCTATCGCGATGTTTTGCTCAAGTATTTCGGTTGTCTGGTTGATGGGCCTCATGACCAGTTTAGGTTACGGCTTGGATCCATATTCAATGCTTGTTCCGTTTATTGTATTTGCGACAGCGGTCAGTCATGGCGTGCAATACATTAACGGTTTTATGCTAAACAGTGCTCGAGGTTTATTGTCAGCTGAGGCATCGCGTGCAACCTTTCGCCAGCATTATTTACCTGCGTTACTCGCATTGATAAGCGATGCGATTGGCTTTTTGAGTTTAATTCTTATTGAAGTGAACGTAATTCGTGATTTAGCGGTGGCGGCGAGCATCGGAATTGCCAGTATCATTTTCACCAACATGATTTTGCTCCCTTTATTACTGTCTTATGCACGCATTGATCGGCAGAAACTTGTAAACGCTGACAATGTTGATAAGACTGAAGTGAGCGGATGGATGACGCTAAGCAAAGTAATGAGCGAAAAAGGTATGCGGATAGTGTTCGCACTTACGTCAGGGGCAGCATTAGTCGCCTTAATCTTTGCCAGCCAATTAAAGGTTGGTGAGTTAGATGCGGGTGCACCTGAATTGCAGCCTGATTCTCGTTATAACCTTGATAACGCTTATATAAGTGAACATTACGCAACCTCTGCAGATGTCATGGTCGTCATGGTTGAAAGTCCTGCTGAACAATGTAATGCCTATCAAACGATGCAATTAATGGAGCGTCTGCAGTGGCGGTTACAGCATTTACCTGGCGTGCAGTCTAGTGTTTCCATTGCAGATCTCTCGCGGGCTGTTACCAAAGCGTTCAATGAGGGCAGTTATAAGTGGCACAGCGTGTCTCGCAATCAGACTATTATTGATACCTCCCTTCAGCATGCGCCAGCAGGATTGATTAATCGCGATTGTAGTTTAACGCCGATATTGGTTTATCTAAACGATCACCGGGCAGAGACGCTGCAGGCGGTCGTGACTGAAATAGAAGCCTTCAGCGCCGTTTTTGAAAGTGATGATGCACAGTTTCTGTTAGCCGCTGGAAATGCTGGCATTGAAGCGGCAACGAATCAAGTGATTGATGCTTCTCAAGTTATGATGCTGGTGGTTGTGTTCTCGGTGGTGGCCTTAATGGTGCTCTTGGCTTATCGTAGCCTGATTGCGTTGGTCTGTATTATCTGCCCATTGTTGATGACCTCTTTATTATGTATGGCATTGATGAGCGTTTTGGGTATTGGGGTAAAGGTTTCTACCCTTCCGATTATCGCGTTAGGCGTTGGTTTAGGTGTCGATTATAGTATCTATATTTTTAGCAAGTTACGCTTTTATATGTCGGATGGGTATGCTTTGAAACAGGCCTACTATGAAACCTTGAAAACCACCGGCAAAGCCGTTGCATTTACAGGCTTAACCTTATCGGTGGGTACAGCCACATGGATCTTTTCACCCATTAAGTTTCAATCGGATATGGGCTTATTATTAACCTGCATGTTTTTATGGAATATGGTGGGTGCCATGACTTTATTGCCCGCCCTAAGTTATCTATTTATGCATAAGCAGTCAGAACCTTCGGGCGAGAAACCGAGTACCGTCAGAGGTCCGCAGAAAGACTATATCGATAGTTTTTTTAAAGAAACCCGGTCGACTTAATATCACATTCTAGTTTAGGCGTAGCGGGTTAAGTTGGCTCTAATGCGAGGCATTAGGCTCGTTTGAGCGCTGTTAAAAAGGCGTCAAGTACGCTTGCTTGGGTGTCGCCTCGGTCCACTGACTGATCAAAGCTTTTTTGCAAGCGTTGCGCAAGCATTTCCCCTGGCTCACTCAACTCGAGCATGTTGCTGAACGCTTCGGTTGACTCAAGCAGTTTTTCAACGCGATTGGCATAATCAGATAAAATGGATTGAAGGCCAATAGGCAGTTGCGCCGACTGGTAAGCTTCAGGGATAAATTTAGTTTGTTGCGGTGTAAGGGTGTCTTTGCGTTCGGTAACAGACAAACTCGAGGTGCTCAGGTCCAGACTAAACTGGGCAATCTGGGCACTGTCGAAGCTTAAGGATAAAGCCTGTTTAAAGGCTTCATCTACTTTGTCGGAGAAAAAAGAATCACTTATATCCTTAATTCTTAACAGCAAATCGTCAAGCGCCGCGCGCTCTTTTTCATTTAAATTACCTTCAATACTTATCGCAAACGAGTCAGCAGAACTGCTTCTAGTATTTATACGTTCAAATGCGAGGCCGTCGGCTCGAATAGTGTTGAATCGCGTATCGCTTTGTTTTAACTCTTGAGCTGAGATTTGAATTCGATCCCCCTCTTGCGTCGTTAATTCAAATTCGAAACGCGCACTCGAGCGCTCTGCGCTTCGGACGTCTGTATAGCTGCCGACATTAGGTAGACTTATTTGAACGTTATCAGGGTTTTGAAGCGTCACTTCAAGCTCATCTATCCGACGGAAGATACCTTGTTCTGTTTTATCGATATTTTTGGATAAACCGTCGCTCAGTAGACCCGCGTTATTTATGTCATCTCGAGCAAGTTGAAAGCCGCGGGCAACGCCTTTTCGAGCCTGAAAAACAAGGGTGTCTAGCTCATCTTGCGTTGCACCCTCAGTGCGACGTTCATTAATACGCTGTTCAATAAATCCGGCAACGTTATCAACAACGGCCTGACTATCAAATAACTTAAGGCTCGGATCGTTTGCGGGTGAAGGCGGCATATCAATGCCAAGCCCTTGATTTATACCCTGAGAAAATAATAAAGCGGTATCTGATGGCGAAAGCGGTTTCTCATCGCGTTTGTTCACTGCGATATCTGAGAACAAATTGTTCAATAAAGACACCATGTTTATCTCCCATCTTAAGACCAGCTACGAACCACTATATCGGCCTTTATGAGCATGTCTTTAAATTTTAAAGACGCAGCGGTTGGCCAGAATAACCATTGTAAGGTTTGTAATATGGTGCGCTTGCACCGTTCACGTTCGCCGGCTTTTGTTGTACTACCCAATCAACGTGAACGTAAGGTTTAATCTACTTGAACGTTTAGGATAGGTGAGAATCTACCTTGCACGTCGTCAATACCTATCGTGGCTATGCGCAGATAAAGTAACCCGCGATCAAGCCCTGTAAGTGTGTAGTCGGTTTGCATAGCACCATTCACCTTTATGTGTCGGTCGAGCTTATCAGCGCTATTTCCATATTCAATCTCATAGCCTTGGATCTCATAAGGCCACAATACATCCCCATTTTCACGCTGCGAGGGGACGCTCCAAGATAAAGAGAGCGATGGGGCAGCTTCTACCTGTACGTCAGCTTTTAGGACTCTACTTCCCCCGTACTTATTCGACACCTTAACTGCATATCGACCTGAATCACTCAGCATCGCATTCGGTAGCATGAAGTTTGTACCAGTCGCTTGTATGATTTTTTGCTCGTTTTTGAACCATTGATAGGACAAGCTTGCGGCCTGTTGAGCGCGTACTGACAATGATAAGGTTTCACCCAAATATAAGTTTTGATCCTGTGGACTTTCAAGAATAGACAGCTCGACATTGGCGCCTATAACCTCAATGTCAGCGGCATTGCTCGCCAGGCTACCTTGACTGTTACTTAGTTGCACGAGATAGGTGCCGCTTTGCGAGACGAAAAGCGACCGGGTGTTTGCATCTATAATTCTCTCGCCATCTCTAAACCATTGGTAAGAAATATAGCCGCCGCCCTCAGCCGTTACCGACAGTTCGGTACTCATGCCGGCAGCTAATACTTGTGATTGGGGATGCTTGCTAATGACCAGTTTGCGTGCTTCGCTAATGACATGGGTGGTTGCATAGAGTGAGCTTAATTGTTCGCTTTCGTTGCTAACCGTTATTTTGTACGCTCCGGCGTCTTGAAGTTCTGCGTGGTCTACTACGTAGCTCGCCAACGTCGCACCTGGGATCAGTGAACCATCTTTCTGCCATTGATAAGTAAACGGTCCTTTACCAGTTGCCACAACGCTTAGAGAGAGTCGTTGGCCTTCAGTCAGGGTTTGTGGTATCGGCTGCTTCACAATCGTAAGCGGTGCTGCGCTGTCAACAACTGTAATTGTCGCCAGTTGTGAGAAGCGTGTTTGGCCGCCGCTCGAGACGCGCACCCGATAGTCACCGCTATCGCTGTTTTTAGCATGTTCGCTGGCGAGTATGGCCTGCGTCGCATTCGGGATAGCGAGGTCGTTCTTGTACCACTGATACGTAGGGCTTTGTTTACCACTCGCGACCACCATTAGAGAAAAGGCCTTACCTAACGATACATTTTGTGGCTCCGGTTGCACGATAACCACTGGGCCGGTATTGGCTTGATCTAAATATGCTTCGATATCAGTCACTGAGGCAATACGGTAAAGTGTTTGAGCGTCAAAGGACACATCATTGATCAAGTTAGCGGCAATTTCAGAGGCACGGATTCTGAGTTCGCTCACCGGTAAGTTGTTTAATGTGAGCAAGCTGTCTGTCCATTGTTTGCTTTGAACTAAATCAAAGAAGCTCGCGCTGTATATGCCGTGTGTAAGTTCATCTATGTTATTTTCCGCCAACTGATTACCTTTTGTGATGTCGGCTGCGGTGGTGTCGAGCAATGCGTAGTCAAGGCCAAACGCTTGGCTCATCCATGCGTCAGCTCGTTCAAGATTTTCTTTGGTAAAGCCCTTTGGTAAGTTCATCGCTGTGGTGACGAGTACATGGCTTAAAGGCGAGATATGGGCGTTCAATAAGGTTGTTGAACTGGGCGATTTAACGAGTGCGCCGAGCAGCTGAAAGTCCTCATTCAGAGGCATTGACACGCCAAAGTCATAAAAGTTTTTGAGGGTGTCAAGGCAGCCCATAGGAACGTCGCAAACCATACGCGTGTTGACGTCCGCAGTTACTTGAACCAGCAGTGGTGGTGCAACGGTTAAGCCCGTAAGATCGACGTAGAAGTTGCCCTGTTCGTCGCTAATTGTCTCGAAGGCGAGGTTCGGTTCTTGTGAGTCCGGATCAATCGCATAAACACTAATGAGTGCACCTTTTATCACGCCTTTAGTAACGTTACCAGACGCTTCTAATCCTGAATCATTCAGGCGATCCGAATTAGAGGGACTCGCCTGATCTCCGCCGCTTCCCGAGCATGCAGAGAGTGTAAAATGTAGGCTGACAAACAAGCATAGCTTGAAAAAATGTCTCATACTAAATCAGCTCATTTTATCCAGTCTATAAGTAGTGCAGGCACGCATCACGGAAGACAGACGTTACCGAGTGGTTTCAATGCTTGAGGTATCCATAATTGATTTTTCTCGGTATTTGGTTAATTTTCGCTGTCCTAGCATTGGTTGGTTGCTTCGCTCCCTGAATGCGCAGCATGACTGTTTCGCTCAATTCTAACTTAGACATACGGTAATGTGATTAAAAATAGATCGTTTTTTATTACAAATGCTTAAAAAGAGAGGTGCCTAACCTTTTAATTTCCAGCTGACGGTTTGTCCGGCATAAAACGGAACGATTGGTTCACCACTCGGTAAGATTATTTCAGTTGGGATTTCCCAGTTTTGTTTTACTAATGTAATCGTATTGGTATTGCGCGGGAGCCCATAGAAGTCCGGACCATTAGTGCTGGCAAAGGCTTCAAATTTATCTAGCGCATCGAGTGTTTCAAAAACTTCTGCATACAATTCAATTGCGCTCCATGCGCTATAACAGCCCGCGCAGCCGCACGCGCTCTCTTTTTTTGCTTTTTCATGGGGTGCTGAGTCGGTACCCAAGAAAAACTTCTTGGAGCCCGAGGCGACCGCCGCTTGGAGTGCTTGTTGATGTACATTTCGCTTTAAAACAGGCAAACAAAAATTGTGCGGTCGAATACCGCCCACCAATAGATCGTTTCGATTAAGCAATAGATGCTGCGGGGTAATCGTCGCTGCTATTCGTTCATCTGCAGTCAGCACAAAATCGGCGGCATCCTTGGTAGTAATATGTTCGAATACAATTCTTAGCTTAGGGAAATGATCATAGATCGCTTGCAAATGCTGTTCGATGAAGAGTTTTTCCCGATCGAAAATGTCGACATGCGACTCCGTTACTTCGCCATGTATGAGGAGCAACATACCCTGATCGGACATGGTTTCAAAAATAGGATAGAGACTCTTTAAACTTGACACGGCCGCATCAGAATTAGTCGTTGCCCCAGCCGGGTAGAGTTTAGCCGCGACCGCGCCGGCGGCTTTCGCCGCATGGATATCTTCTGCCGTTGTTTTATCCGTCAGAAAAATGGTCATAAGCGGTTCGAAATCGGAGCCGGCGGGGCGCGCAGCGAGGATGCGTGTACGATATGTTTCAAGTGTTACTGCATTGGTCACGGGCGGCACTAAATTAGGCATGACAATGGCGCGTTGAAAGCAGCGCGCCGTTGCGGGAACGGTCTCGTTGAGCATGTCTCCATCGCGGAAGTGGAGGTGCCAGTCATCCGGTTTGATGAGCGTGATTTCTTGCATGGTTTATTGCCTATTGCTAGTCAGTGGTGTTCGGTACAGCTCAAAAATGCGCGGCGTAGTATATCAGTTCTGGTTCTGTTGGCGACTTTCGCATGCGTCGATATCAACGGACTTTAGCTGCGCCACAAAGTTGCATGGGCTATGCCGACTATCAATTTGTGACACAATGATATTTTCCCAAGCGGTCTTGCACGCATTATTGCTCCCCGGCAAACAAAAAATAAGCGTTCGATTTGCAATCCCAGCCAGTGCGCGCGATTGAATCGTCGATGTGCCAACTTGTTCGAGTGACAAGTATCGGAACATCTCGCCAAAACCGTCGATCATTTTATCAAGCAGAGGTGCGACTGCTTCTGGAGTACTGTCACGATAAGTGAACCCAGTGCCTCCGGTAATCAGCACAACTTGTGTTTGATTGTCAGCTATCCAATTTGACAGTGCGGCACGAATCGCATAAACGTCATCGAGTACGATCTTCTTATCGCTCAGGCAATGGCCTGCCTCTTCCAAATTGCTCACTAGCAAATGGCCAGAGGTATCAGTTTCTTCTGAACGGGTGTCAGAAACGGTGAGCACTGCTATGTTTAGTGGAATCAATGCTTGTGTGATATTTTTACTCATAATAACGCTACTCAAATCTATTCGTTGCATTATGGGTCTAGATGAGGCTATTTTGAAGCATTGATGATAACGTTTACGTCGATTAGTCGCGTAAATGCCTACTTTTGACTCACAATCGAACTAATAAAAAATGGCTCTAAAACCAAACACGCTGCGCGACGCTGTTTTTGCATATTTAAATAGTCCAAGTGCCGACTTAAGGTATTCCATATCACTGTCTATATTTCTTGCAGTGATTGTCTCGTTAAATATTTTTGAGATCGTTTTTTCTTCTGTGCGCAACGATGCCGGTGCTTGGGGTTTCTATTACAGTGAGCCCGTACAAGGGTTGTTCGTTCTGGTGTTTATGAGTGAATATTTTGCGCGTTTATGGAGCGCTGCAAGTGAAAATAGCGCGCGAATTTCAAGCGCAAGCAAGCGTTGGGCTTACGCGACCTCATTTATGGGCGTGATTGACTTGCTATCGTTTCTCCCTGCACTCGTATTTTTAGTCGCGCCAGATAGTGCATTCGCAGATTTGCGCTTTCTCAAGTTGCTCGCGATTGTCAGGGTTTTGAAGCTCACTCGATATTCGAGTTCCTTATCAATCCTTTCTGCGTTAATGCGAGAGAATAGAAACATTTTGTTTGCTGCTGCCATCATTATGATGTTGCTTTGCTTTTTGGCCGCCACTGGCATTTATATTTTTGAACGAGACGTTCAGCCAGACAAATTTTCGTCTATTCCCGATGCGATGTGGTGGTCGCTGGTGACGCTGACAACGGTCGGTTATGGTGATGTCACGCCAATAACATTAGCGGGTAAAATGTTCGCGGCTTTGGTGATGGTCTGTGGGGTTGGTATTGCCGCAATGCCTGCAGGTATTTTTGCTTCTTCCTTTCTTCAGTTGATGCGCAAGCAGGAGCATGAACGTCGACTAAAGCGCCGACAAGCGCGTATGGATCCGGCTAAACAGAAAACTCAAGACCAACACCTATCCGATGCTAGCTTTTTGCTGAGTCCTTCCGAGCGACGTGAAATGCAGTATTTGATGAGTGAATATTCCTTGAGTGTTGAGCAGGCGGTCGGCGTCGTAGAACATTTTCGGCATTGAAGGCGTCGCGTAGCGATCTAAGCAGAGCAATTAGCCAAAAAGTAACGCGTCGTCATCGACGTCGATATGGTTCTTATGGAATTGGTCTAGCAGGTCTTGTGTGGTCATGCCCGCACGTTCGTCGCCACTCACGTCAATCGCTAACTGGCCTTGATGCAGCATAATTGTGCGTTCCCCGGCGGCGAGGGCTTGCGCCATACTGTGCGTGACCATGAGTGCCGTCAGATTGTTTTCTTTGATAATCTCTTGCGTGAGCGCCAAAATGAAAGCGGCCGTTTTCGGATCGAGTGCCGCGGTATGTTCGTCTAAAAGTAATAATTTCATTGGCTTTAGCGACGCCATTAATAAACTCACGGCTTGACGCTGTCCGCCGGAAAGCAATCCAATCTTGTCGCTTAAACGGTTTTCTAAGCCCAGGTGCAATCCTTTTAGTTTTCGCATGAAGTGCTTTCGATATTGCCGTTTGGCCGCGATGCCCAAACCGCGTGTTTTGGTTCTGGCCTGCGCTAGCGCTAAGTTTTCTTCTATGGTGAGGTCTTCGCATGTACCCATTAGCGGGTCTTGAAAAACACGTGCAATATGCGGAGCACGCCGATTTACGGGCCACGAACCAATCTCTTTATTCGCCAATGAAATGCGACCGCTTGAAGCGCTTACCTCTCCAGCGAGCGCGTTTAGCAAGGTAGACTTTCCCGCGCCGTTACTGCCGATGACGGTAACAAATTGACCCTCTGGGATGCTTAAGTCAACACCTCGCAATGCTCTATTTTCAAGTGGTGTAGCCGGATTAAATATGACATGAAGTGCGCTAATTTCAATCACGCTGTGTTTGCCTTTTTAAATGCGCTTTTTATGTTGGGCGCAACAATCGCAAGAGTGACGAGTACGGCGGTAATCAAATTAAGATCCTGTGCTTTTAACCCCAGTAGTTCACCATTCAGCGCAAAAGCAATCACCAATCTATAAAGCAGCGAGCCAATTACACAGGCGAGGGCCCATAAGAAAATATTTTTAGTTGAAAAGATGGCTTCGCCACCAATCACAGACGCTAGTCCAATGACAATAACGCCAACGCCCATGGTGACGTCGGCACTACCTTGACTTTGGGCAAATAGGGCGCCCGCTAACGCAACAAGGGCGTTGGACACAGCCATACCCAAGACGATCATGGCTTGCGTATTTACGCCGTTTGCTTTGGCCATCCGCGGGTTCGATCCGGTGGCCCGCATCGCTAGACCGAGCTCGGTTTTTAAGAACAGAACGAGTAAAAGGAGAAGAATGAACGCAAGAATACCAAACGCCAGAGGATAGAGAATGTAATAAGGAATACTGAGACTGTCCAGTGGTGTCAGCAGTGTCTCGACGCCAAGCAAGGCTTTATTTGGACCACCCATGATACGTAAGTTTATTGAGTACAGGGCGATCATCGTTAAGATGGAGGCAAGTAAGTGAAGGATCTTGAGTTTTACATTTAATAGCGCGGTCACGATTCCAGCCCCAGCACCCGCGAAACAGGCGCAAAGTGTGGCGATAATTGGCGAGACCTCGGCGATTATCAACGTTGCGGCGACGGCTGCCCCTAACGGAAATGAACCGTCCACAGTTAGATCCGGAAAGTCTAAAATCCGGAACGAAATAAATATACCTAGCGCGACGAGTGCAAAAATAAAGCCGGTTTCTAGCGCGCCAAAAAATGCAAAACTATTGATCATGGACGATGGTGGGCCTATTCAACCACTTCTTGTGCTCGTTTGATGAGCACCTCATCTAATGTGATGCCCATTTTTTCTGCTGCACCTAAATTAACAAATAACTCGGTATTCTCGATACCTTGAACCGGAAGTTCGCCCGGTGTTTTTCCATTTAGAACATCCACGACCATTCCGCCGGTCTGACGTCCCACTTGGTAGTAATCGAACCCCAATGCCGCAATTGCTCCGCGTTTAACGCTGTCGGTATCTCCAGCAATGACCGGGATTTTGGCTTGTTCAGCAACTTTTATGACGCCCTCAAGCGCAGAGATTACGGTGTTATCGGTGGGTAAATAAACCGCATCTACTTTACCGACCAATGAGCGCATTGCTGTTTGTACATCCGCAGATTTTGGTGAGGCGGCTTCAATAACCGTCATTCCGAGTTGTGGGGCATGTTCATTGACGAGTTTGACTAGAGAAACGGCATTTGCTTCGCCCGGATTGTATATGATTCCGATGGTTTTCGCGGCGGGAACAATTTCTTTTACTAAGGCCATATGTTTGTCGATAGGCGTCAGGTCAGAGACACCTGTTACTTTAGGGCTGGGTTGATCCCATGCTTTGACCAGTTTTGCATCAACCGGATCGGTTACTGCGGAAAAGATAATATTGCTGTTTCGTGCTGAAGCCACCATTGCTTGTGCAGAGGGTGTAGCAATTGCAACGATCACATCTGGATTGCTACCTGCGAATTTTTTAGCAATTTGGGCAGCCGTCGCGGGGTTACCTTGCGCGCTTTGATATTCCCATTTTAAGTTCTTCTCGGCGTCCCATCCTGACTCGCTTAGCACGTCTTTAACGCCTTTACGCACTGCATCAAGCGCTGGGTGCTCGACGATTTGTGTGATGGCGACGTGCTTGTCTGGGGCGCTAGCGAAACTCTGAAAAGGGCTGCCTAAGGTACCTAGACCAATTAAAAGCATCGCGAGACTTTTGATTCGAAGCATGATTGTTTCCTTGTATTATGATTATTTTCGGCTTGTGTTTACCGCTTTATTAGGTCGCCTTTGCTCAACGCCTCTGCATGGCATCATGCGCTTAGCAAACCTGAAAAACAACCGCTGCCGTTGGACAGGATTATGCTAGTCAGCCACTTCTCTGTTATGTTCATTTTGCTTGCTCTGGGGTCGAGTGGTCGACCACCTGAAGATTATTATTGAGCATGTCGATGTCAATTTGTTCGATATCATGCCAATCGCTATTTCTAGCAATTTCAAACCCATTATTCACTTGTAGGTAGGGAAGCAAATTTTTTCCTTGAGCCTTTTTGCCCATGCTAATGAGTGCTCGCTGAAGCTTGCTAACTGAATAAAACGGCACGTTCGGGTTCGCTGCCAAAGCGAATGGCGTGTAACCAGGTGTTTCCCAGAGTATTTTGATTTTCTTTTGCGTAGCAGGGTCGAGGGAGAGATAGTGATGCTCTGATACACTTCCGAAATTGATCTCGCCAGTCACAAGCTTCGCAACGATTTCGGATTCGCTTAATTTTAAATACAATGGAAAGCTAAAATTCAGGCGATCCAAACTGAATCGCGGCGCGATGGAGCTGGCAAAATCAAGTAAGCCTGGAAGTGATAATATTTCTTGTTTTACGTCACGCAAGGTTTTCGACTGATTGTCTTGTGAGACTAACAACAGGCCCCGCACGGGTTGAGCTTTACGTTTTGCAAGTGCTTGAAAGCCAAGATGATTGCGGGCCGTGACAAACTGTAGGGGTGATAAATAGACAAGCGCATACTCGCCTAGTGCAAGCTTCCTTTCAAATTGAAGCTGCGAAGTTGGCAGATCTGAAACAATGTTTAGGCCCGTTTGTCCACTTAGATAAATGCTCGTTTCTTTCCACGCCTGAGCCTTCGTTTTTAACGGGGGTAATTTGCGATAGCTCGAATACGTCTTCAATACTTTACTGTTGGCATTGTTGAGTACCTCTTCATAGCGCGGAAAGGGCGCCTCAGCACTGGGCGCGACTCCTAAAACAAGGGTTTCGGCAAGCAGCACTGATGGATAAAACGCGAGCACAAGAAGTAGAGAACTGAATATGTAGGATAAGGGCTTAAGCATAAGAGTCTGTTATGTGAACTTGAAATAGTTTATAGCATTCAGCTGAGTGGGCCCTCAAGTGGAAATGCACGATTGTGCGCAGTCTAATTATGAAACTTGAAGAAACCCAGCAAATATAGGCCTTAGTTGGAGCGAAAAAGACATGACTAAGCGTGTTTTTGTGTTTGAGACACAGAATCTATTCTGGTATTCTGGCGCCCCATCTCGAGGTGAAAATCTCCTCCCCCTCTTTGCAATGTGTAGTCAACAAAATTAGTGCAGTTCAGCCTTGGTTTTGAACGTCGATTTTGTATTTGAGTTTGAGAAAAGACAGGATATACATGACACGTTTTATATTTGTGACAGGCGGCGTTGTTTCTTCTTTAGGGAAGGGTATTGCCTCTGCTTCGTTGGCCGCCATTCTCGAAGCGCGCGGATTAAAAGTCACGATGCTCAAGTTAGACCCTTATATCAATGTTGATCCAGGGACGATGAGTCCGTTTCAGCACGGGGAAGTATTTGTGACCGACGATGGCGCTGAGACCGATTTGGATTTGGGCCACTACGAGCGCTTCATTCGCACAAAGATGAGCAAACGTAATAATTTTACAAGCGGTCGCGTATATGAGGACGTGCTACGTAAAGAGCGCCGCGGTGACTACTTAGGCGGCACCGTTCAGGTGATTCCACATATCACTGACGAGATAAAACGCCGCGTTGTCGAGGGTGCTAATGGTTACGATGTAGCATTGGTGGAGATTGGTGGAACGGTCGGTGATATTGAATCTCAACCTTTCCTAGAAGCGGTTCGGCAGTTGAAAATAGAAGTCGGTTCAAATCGTGCGATTTTTATGCATCTGACTTTGGTCCCTTATATCGCGACAGCGGGCGAGACGAAAACGAAACCAACCCAACATTCTGTCAAAGAAATGCGGTCAATCGGTATTCAGCCTGATATTTTAATTTGTCGCTCAGACCATGAAATTGATGCATCTTCTCGGCGTAAGATTGCCTTGTTTACGAACGTCGAAGAGCGCGCTGTCGTGCCACTTCAAGATGCGAGCAGTATCTACAAAATACCACGCATGCTGCATGAGCGAGGTTTGGATAACATAATCGTTGAACGCTTTAATTTAGACTGTGGTGACGCAGACTTGGCCGAGTGGGATGACGTGGTTGAAGCGGAAGTTAGCCCGCAACGTGAGATCACGATTGCGATGGTCGGTAAGTATATGGAGTTGCTAGATGCCTACAAGTCGCTGATCGAAGCGATTAAACATGCAGGTATTCACCATCGCACCAAGGTGAAAATTCGGTATATCGATTCTGAAACTATTATTGATAATGGTACAGCTCAAATTGAGGATGTCGATGGCATCTTAGTGCCAGGTGGCTTTGGTAATCGTGGTGTTGAGGGTAAGATTCAAACGGTAAAATTTGCTCGCGAAAATAACGTGCCCTACCTTGGTATTTGTTTGGGTATGCAAGTGGCAGTTATTGAATTCGCACGGCATGTAGCGGGCTTGGATGGTGCGCACAGTACAGAGTTTGATAAAGATAGCCCTTACCCAGTCGTTGGTCTTATAACCGAATGGAAAGACTCAAGTGGTGAATTAGAGCAGCGTTCTGATGAGTCAGATCTCGGTGGGACAATGCGTTTAGGGGGCCAAGAGTGCCGTTTAGAAAAAGGCTCGATGGCCATGCAATCATATGGTAAAGAGGTAGTGTTCGAGCGACATAGACATCGTTACGAAGTGAATAACAATTTGCTGCCTAGGCTTCAGGAGGCGGGCTTGATTGTCTCTGGTCGCTCTATTGATGGCGCCTTAGTCGAAGTAATCGAAGCGCCAGAGCATCCGTGGTTTGTTGCGTGTCAGTTCCATCCAGAATTTACATCAACACCCCGAGACGGACATGGTTTGTTCGAAGGGTTTGTTAACGCGGCCATGCAATATAGCGAAGGTTAGTATGAGCCAAAAGACGATTACAGTTGGCGAGATAGAAATCGGCAACAACAAGCCATTTGTTCTGTTCGGAGGAATGAATGTGCTTGAATCTCGCGACTTGGCGATGCAGATTGCAGAAAGCTATGTTGAGATAACGGCGCGTCTCGGTATCCCCTACGTGTTCAAAGCTTCCTTTGATAAGGCAAACCGGTCATCGGTGAACTCATTCCGTGGTCCGGGGTTAGACGCGGGATTAAAAATATTTGAAGAGATCAAAAATACCTTCAATGTGCCGGTGATTACTGACGTTCATGAGCCTGCTCAGGCTGCGCCCGTGGCTGAGGTATGCGATATTATTCAGTTGCCAGCATTTCTGTCTCGGCAAACTGATCTTGTGGTTGAGATGGCGAAAACACAAGCGGTTATCAATATCAAAAAAGCCCAATTTCTTGCGCCACAAGAGATGAAGCATATTCTCACGAAATGCGAAGAGGCGGGCAATGATCGGTTGATTTTATGCGAGCGAGGCTCCTCTTTCGGTTACAACAACCTAGTGGTCGATATGCTAGGTTTTGGGCTGATGAAAACGTTCCAGTACCCAGTTTTTTTTGATGTCACGCATTCGTTGCAACGTCCGGGCGGCCGATCAGATTCAGCTGGAGGGCGGCGAGAGCAAGTAACAGACTTGGCGTTGGCGGGTATGTCTCAGGGGTTAGCGGGTCTCTTCTTGGAAGCGCACCCAGACCCATTGCAGGCAAAATGTGATGGCCCATGTGCATTGCGCCTGGAGCAGCTAGAGCCTTTTCTTAAACGCGTTAAAGCGATGGACTCACTCGTGAAAAGTTTCGCACCTCTTGATACTGCTTGACGTATTGGTTGGTGCAACAGGTTTAGTAATTGGAGACACAATAGATGGTTAAAATCGTAGACATCAAGGGCCGTGAAGTTATTGATTCGCGTGGCAATCCAACGGTCGAGGCTGACGTTATTCTTGATTCAGGTGTGATTGGATCGGCTTGCGCGCCGTCGGGTGCATCGACGGGCTCGCGCGAAGCCTTAGAGTTGCGAGATGGCGATAAGACACGTTATTTAGGCAAAGGCGTTTTGAAGGCTGTTGCAGGCATCAATAATGAAATCAAAGCGGCCTTGTTGGGTCATGATGTCACCCAACAGCGGGTTTTAGACCAAGTGATGCTTGATCTTGATGGTACAGACAATAAGGCAAAGTTTGGTGCGAATGCAATTTTGGCGGTGTCTCTGGCCGCAGCAAAAGCTGCCGCCGTTGCAAGGGAGGTCGAGTTGTATGAGCATATTGCCGATATTAATGGTACTTCTGGCGAATACTCTATGCCGGTGCCGATGATGAATATTTTGAATGGCGGTGAGCATGCAGATAACAACGTAGATATTCAAGAATTTATGGTACAGCCCGTCTCTGCACCGACATTTGCTGAGGCTCTCAGGGCGGGGGCTGAAATATTTCACGCGTTGAAAAAGGTCCTGCAAGCGCAAGGGCTAAATACAGCGGTAGGAGACGAAGGTGGGTTTGCGCCTAATTTGGCGTCTAATGCTGACGCGCTTGCAGTGATAAAAATTGCCACCGCTAACGCGGGATATGAGCTAGATAAAGATATTACCTTAGCCCTAGACTGTGCATCGTCTGAGTTTTATAAAGAGGGCATGTATAACTTAAGCGGTGAGGGAAAGATATTTTCTGCGGAGGGATTCAGTGATTATTTGGCTGATCTTTGTGCCGATTACCCAATCGTTTCTATTGAGGATGGCCAAGACGAGTCTGACTGGGATGGTTGGAAGTATCAAACTGAAAAATTAGGCGATAAGGTTCAATTGGTTGGCGATGATTTATTTGTCACTAACACGAAAATATTAAAAGAAGGTATCGACAAAGATATTGCTAACTCGATTCTAATAAAGTTCAATCAAATCGGGAGTCTCTCAGAGACGTTAGATGCCATTAAAATGGCCAAAGAGGCGGGTTATACCGTGGTTATATCGCATCGCTCGGGTGAAACTGAGGATACGACGATTGCCGACCTAGCCGTCGGAACTTGTGCGGGACAAATCAAGACGGGCTCATTGTGTCGGTCTGACCGTGTCGCAAAATATAACCGTTTACTTCGCATTGAAGAACAATTGGGAGCGAAGGCGCCATATAGAGGTCGTGGCGAAATAAAGGGACAATAAAACTGAAATTTAGTTATGGTTTATAGCACAGAATTATGCAAAAGCTATTCTGTTTTTTCGAAAAAGGGCGCTAATTTAGCGCCCTTTTCTATTGTTGATAAACTCTCAAATTACGGTAATAAAACCCGCTACATTTGCGTTAGCTAAACCTTAGCTTGTGGGCTAGAGTGACTTAAATACGATTGAAAATACCAACCGTTTTGAACGTTAAGAAGAAAGATAAACGAATGTCAGAGGCCCTCAGTTAGTATGAAGTTGTTGTGGAGTATCATGCTCGTCGTCATTGTTGGGCTGCAGTTTCGTCTGTGGGCCGGTGAGGGTAGTTTTGCAGAAGTCAGCAAGCTTCGAAAAAGTGTAAGTGGCTTGGAGCAAGCAAACCAGATGTTAGAAGAGCGCAATAATCGATTGGATGCACAGGTGTTAGATCTAAAAAATGGCTTTGCTGCCATTGAAGAGCGTGCCCGAGCAGATTTAGGTATGATTGCACGCAATGAAACCTTCTTTATGGTGATTGACTCACCCTGATTCTTATGTCAGACATTCCCTGCTCGTCAGACAAAAAAACACCTCGCCACTGGGTTATTATTCCTGCTGCGGGCACTGGCTCGCGCATGCAGAGTGACCGTGCTAAGCAGTATCTTGATGTGGGTGGGCAAAGTATTCTTGAGCACAGTATTGCTGCGTTTTTTGAACGAGCTGAGTTTACGGCGATCTGCGTGGGTCTAAAGCCTGCAGATCCGTATTGGCCGGACAGTTTGTCTCAATTATCACGGCATACTGATCGACTGCAGACGTTTCTTGGTGGCCAAGAGCGAAATGATACGGTTTTACAAGGTCTATTGAGTATTGAGAAGGTCGCACAAGCAGACGACTGGGTTTGGGTGCATGACGCCGCGCGCCCCTGTTTGAATGAGTCAGACATTGATCGATTGTTCGAGGCGTTGGAAAATAATGACTCAGGCGCCATGCTTGCGCTGCCAATTGTGGATACTCTCAAATATAGCAAGTGCGGTGAGTGGATAGATAAAACCATTCCTAGAGACAAACTATGGCGAGCACAAACGCCTCAGGTTTTGCGTTTCGGTGACCTGAAAGAGGGATTGGAAAGTGCGTTGGCGGCGGGCTTAAGTGTCACGGATGATGCGGCGGCAATGGAATATTTGGGTTTGAAAGTGAAGTTGGTGCAAGGTTCGCCTCACAATATTAAAGTGACCCACGCCGATGACCTGCATACCGTCAGAACGTACTTACGAGAGAAGCAGAAAGCAAATTTTGGAGATATGGTGCGTATAGGAAATGGCTACGATGTGCATGCCTTTGAAGCGGGCGATCACATTATTGTCGGGGGGGTAAAGATTGCGCATAGTATGGGCTTAAAAGCTCATTCGGATGGAGATGTGCTTCTCCACGCGCTGTGTGATGCGATGTTGGGAGCGCTGGCTTTAGGCGATATTGGTAAGCACTTTCCGGACACCGACGAAAAATGGAAAGGTGCCGATAGCCGCAAACTCCTGCGAGGTGTACTCGATTTGGTAAATGCGAAAGGCTATCGCCTGGGCAACGCGGACACGACTATTGTTGCGCAAAAACCAAAAATGGCACCATATATCGATGCTATGTGTAAAATTATTGCCATGGATCTTCAAGTAGATCAAAGTTTAGTTAGTGTTAAAGCAACCACATCCGAAAAGCTAGGTTTTACAGGCAGGGAAGAGGGTATTGCTAGCTATGCATCCGTGTTGTTGGTTCCGCTGGCATGAACGTAAAGCCGCCGTTAGATCGCTACATAATAGATTTTCCGCGCTCGCACAGCTTGCCAATTACTAGCGGCATGATCAAACATACCTGTCATGATTTTCAGGTGAAAGAATATCTCGATCTATCTTTTTCAGGTGCGGGCGAACACCTTTATCTTTATGTAGAAAAAGTAGGGCAGAACACCGAGTTTGTGGCCAAGCGGCTGGCAAACTATTTTGGAGTTCGGGCAATGGATGTCGGGTTTTCAGGTTTAAAGGACCGTTGGGCGCTCACTCAGCAGTGGTTCAGTATTTACTTAGGTAACAAAACTGCCGCGCCGATCGAGCATTTTGAATTGGACGGGGTGAAAATTTTAGAGCATAACTGGCACGATAAAAAATTGCGTCGAGGCACGCACCAGGCTAATCATTTTACTATACGTGTCACAAATATTGCTGAGATAGGTCTATTAGAACAACCGTTGCGACACCTTCAAATGCATGGTTTTCCGAATTATTTCGGCGCCCAGCGTTTTGGCCGAGAGGGCGCTAATGTTCGGCGTGCCGTACAGTATTTTGCTGGGGAGATAAAAGCATCTCGCTCACAGCGCGCCTTTTACCTGTCGGCGGCACGCTCATATTTATTCAACCAGCTGCTCGCCGCAAAAATCAGTGAAAATTCGTGGTCAGAAGAAGGGGTAGAGGGGCCTCTTTATGGTGACGCGCATGAAGACACGGTCCCATTAGATAAGGCCGAGCAAGATTTTTTTGCCACCTACCCCGAATTAGTAAAAGGCATTCATAAGAATCGAATGACCTTGCACAGAAGGCCATATAGAATGAAAGCCGAGCAATTTTCTTGGCAATCTGAAGACCAAGTACTAACACTAAGTTTTATGCTTCCAGCGGGCGTGTTTGCAACCAGTTTGGTGCAAGAGTTATTGGAGGTTGAGGTTATGGCGCACGGTGATCAATGATGGCATATTTTTGTGCGCGTTAATGAGAGATGAAATATGAAATTATTGATTTCCAATGATGACGGTATTAATGCTGAAGGGATACAGTGTTTAGCAGAGGTGCTTGAGGAAATCGCCGATATTGCTGTGGTTGCCCCAGATCGAGATCACAGTGGGGCAAGTGGTTCACTTACACTATCCCGTCCTCTGAACGTCACAACCTTACGTAATGGCTACCAATGTGTAGATGGGACACCCGCTGACAGTGTGCATATAGGCTTAACAGCTTTATATGATGGTCAAATAGACCGAGTAGTTTCAGGCATTAATTCGCACGAAAATTTGGGTGACGATGTGTTGTACTCCGGGACTGCTGCGGCTGCCATTGAAGGGCGGTTTTTGAAATTTCCACCGATTGCGGTGTCTCTGGTTAATCGTGGTGATGCGCATTATGAAACGGCTGCACAAGTCGTTAAAGATCTGTTACTGAAGGGCGCTATTGATAACTTGCCTCCACGGGTTATTTTAAATGTGAATGTGCCGGATCTTCCCTACGAAATGCTTCGGGGAAAGCAGATTACGCGCTTGGGTCATCGTGCTAAAGGTCAGCCGCCGGAGACGTTTTCCGATCCGCGTGGGAAAACACGGTTGTGGATCTCGACCGCAGGTGAGGGCGATGATGCGGGCCCGGGTACCGATTTTTATGCCGTTGCGAATGACTATGTTTCAATTACGCCAATGCAAGTAGATATGACGCGTCATGATGCGCTACCTGAATTGCAGCGATGGCTCGAGGTTGATCATGGTTGAGAATGCTAATTTAGAGGGCATCGGTATGACGTCCCGCAGGACGCGTATGCGTCTTGTCCAGCGCCTGCGAGACAAAGGGATCCAGAATGAGGCGGTGCTTGAAGCGATGGCGCAAATGCCTCGGCATATTTTTTTAGACGAGGCACTAGCGCATCGGTCTTATGAGGATACGGCTCTGCCGATTGGGTATAACCAAACAATATCGCAGCCATATATCGTTGCACGTATGACCGAGCTATTGCTTCAAACTAATCCCCGTCGAGTATTAGAGTTAGGCACTGGATCAGGTTACCAGGCAGCAATTTTGTCCAAAGTGGTTGAGCATGTATACACGGTTGAACGTATTTCACCTCTGTTGCAGAAAGCCCTATCACGTTTTCAGCATCTACGTTTGCGTAATATCTATGCGCGTCATGCCGACGGCACGATTGGTTGGCCGGAACAGGCGGGCTTTGATGCGATTATAATGACGGCGGCTCCCGGCGATATTCCTCAAGAGTTGTTACGACAATTAAGCGACGGCGGCAGGATGATTCTCCCTCTCGGTGATGCAGAGCAAACGCTGACGATTGTGACACGTCATGGTGATAGCTTTGAGCAGGAGGCGATCGAGCCGGCGCTGTTCGTTCCCTTCTTGCCCGGCGTTGTGCGTTAAGCTGATACGAGTGCTCTTTATATGAAGTTGATGCTTTGGGTTTTTTTGAAAGGTATGCTGATGGGTGCTGCGGATGTAGTGCCCGGTGTTTCGGGCGGTACGATTGCTTTTATTACAGGCATCTACGAGCGTCTTTTGCAAGCGATCAAGGCCGTGCCCTCGCAGATTTTTTTATTAGCAAAAGAGGGGGTGTTTTTTGAGCGTTGGCGGCAGGTGGATGGCACATTCTTGATCACGCTTTTAGCGGGGATTGTGAGCAGCGTTTTTTTGTTTGCAAATTTGATCGCTTACTTGCTTCAAGCTTTTCCTATTCTTGTGTGGTCAGGTTTTTTTGGCTTGATTCTCGCCTCGGCATTCGTGCTGAAGACAGCAACGACACAATGGAAGGCACGAGAATTGATGGTATTTGTGGTTGGTTTTTTAAGCGCTTGGTATTTAAGCGCTTTGCAAACCGTCGCTTTACCCCATTCTCTTTTTGGTATCTTTATCTCAGGTCTTGTGGCAATCAGCGCGATGATTTTACCAGGGATTTCAGGCAGTTTTATTTTATTGATGCTTGGTACTTACAGCTTGGTTTTGGATAGCATAAAGAATTTTGAACTAAATTTTTTACTGGTTTTCGCATCCGGTTGCGCCGTTGGCTTGCTGAGCATGGCGCATGTTTTGTCCTGGGCCTTGCGAAGACATCATAACGTCACGCTCGCGTTGTTGACTGGCGTGATGTTAGGGGCTTTGAATAAAGTTTGGCCTTGGAAACAGACGGTCTCCTTTCGTGAAAACTCGAAGGGTGAAATCGTGCCTTTAGAGCAGATAAATCTATTGCCTACACAATTTCAGGAGTTAGTGGGTGCGGATCCGCAATTCATCGCCGCATTAGGGGTTTTTGGACTATCATTTATCCTCGTGCTGGGGGTGTCGCGGGTAAACAGCAAGTAATATAGATGTTACTAAAAGGAACGCATGGGCCGAAAGGTAACATTTTTACAAATGTTTTCGATCATAAAAATTCTATATAATTTAAGGGTTTACGCTGAATACTTAAATTTAATTTTTACTGTTTATTCTAAAAATGCATATAAATCATAAATTATATTGCCAATACTGGGTATGCACTTGCAAGCTTTCATTACCGTAAAGATGAATTCAGCGGATAAAGTACGCCTTTTCCTTGGTTTTGTAACAAAATGTATCTTGCTGATTATTCTCTTGTCAGCGTGCACCTCTAAGAACATTTACAACAATAAAGCTTTTAATCCACCCGTGTATTTTGGTACGCATGTCGTGGAAAAAGATGAGACGCTTTTTAGTATTGCATGGCGCTACGGGCGAGGATTTAAAGAGTTAGCAAGTGCTAACAATATTCCAGCGCCATACCTTATAAAACCGGGACAAATAATAAAACTAGAAGTAAGCGAGCAAGTCTACCGAAAACGCGATCATTCTGTAGGAAAAACGGCGTCTGTCGCGCCAAATGTAACAGAACGTAAACAGAAATCGAATTCTGGATACAAAAAGACGACACCTAAAAAACCTAATAATCTCAAGAACATAAAATGGCAGTGGCCTCATGTTGGCCCGATACTTGCCAAATATAAGACTCAAGGTTCTGGCCATTCCATCAATAAAGGTATCGATATTGGTGGACGTGTTGGCGATAGCATTTTTGCAGCCGCTTCGGGAGAGGTGGTGTATGCCGGGGATGGTTTGTTGGGGTATGGCAACCTCATTATTATTAACCATAACCAGCGTTATCTCAGTGCATACGGGCATAACCGAGCGATCTTTGTCAAAGAAGGTGAGAAATTGAACGCCGGACAAAAAATTGCAGAGATGGGTAAGAAGACGCAACGCGCGATTGTGCATTTTGAAATTCGCAGAGACGGACAGCCTGTCGATCCGATGCGTTATCTACCCAATAAGTAATAGCTAGGTTGTTGTAAAAAAGTATAAGCATGCAACAGACAATAAAAAGCAGGGATAAAGGTTATGGCAGCAGAAAGAGAAACAACGTATGAAGAAGGCCTAACGTTTGGGTCGCAAGCAAGCAGTGCGCGTGATGCGCAAGATGACATCGCAGCAGTTGTGACGTCGATCGACAGCCGCCGGTCTGGGACCCGCAGCGAAAGCTCTTATCGCCAGTTAGATGCCACACAAATCTACTTGAATGAAATAGGTTTTTCGCCGCTGCTTTCTGCAGAAGAAGAAGTCCACTTTGCCCGTTTAGCACAGAAAGGTGACGAAGCGGGTCGGAAACGAATGATCGAGAGCAATCTGCGCTTAGTCGTGAAGATAGCGCGCCGATACGTGAATCGTGGCTTAACTTTGCTAGATCTGATTGAAGAAGGTAATTTGGGGTTGATTCGAGCAGTCGAAAAGTTTGATCCGGAGCGCGGATTTCGCTTCTCAACATACGCGACTTGGTGGATTCGACAGACCATTGAACGCGCGATTATGAACCAAACGAGAACGATTCGATTACCGATTCACGTGGTGAAAGAGTTGAACCTATATTTGCGTGCAGCCCGAGAGCTGACTCAAAAACTTGACCACGAACCGACGGCGGAAGAAATTGCAGAGCTGTTAGACAAGCCCGTTGCAGATGTGAAGAAAATGCTGGGCTTAAACGAGCGGATAGCATCGGTTGATACACCAATCGGTGTGAACGGCGATAAATCATTGTTAGATACGGTCGCGGACGAGTCGGCATCAGATCCAGCCGAGCTGCTGCAAGATAGCAACTTGCGAGGTTCTATTGATGGTTGGTTAGATGAGTTGTCAGGTAAGCAGCAGGAAGTGTTAGCAAGACGATTCGGTTTGCGTGGTTACCGAATGAGCACCCTTGAAGAAGTGGGTCATGAAATTGGCTTGACCCGAGAGCGGGTGAGACAAATTCAAGTAGAAGCGCTTAAACGCCTGCGAGATATTTTAGAAAAGCAAGGTTTGAGTGGCGAAACGCTGTTTAAATAGAAACGCGCTAAAATGAAAAAGCCGCGACTGGAAGTTCGCGGCTTTTTTGATTGAAGGTGAATTAATCTAGACGGCTATTAATAATCTCGTTTATCTTTGAATTCACACAAATCCTCTATCAAACACGCGCCACATTTGGGCTTTCGTGCCATGCAGGTGTAACGCCCGTGCAAAATGAGCCAATGATGCGCATCTAATAAAAAATCTTTGGGAATGAGTCGTACCAAGCGTTTTTCTACCTCAAGTACATTTTTTCCAGGCGCAATTTTAGTTCGATTCGAAACACGAAAAATATGGGTGTCAACGGCCATCGTCGGATGACCAAAGGCGGTATTTAGCACGACGTTTGCAGTTTTTCGTCCAACACCTGGCAGTGCCTCAAGGGCTTCTCGCGATTGAGGCACAGCGCTCCCATGAAGGTCTATTAATGCTTTGCATGTCTTTATGACGTTTGCTGCTTTTGTGTTAAATAAACCAATCGTTTTGATATACCCCTTAAGGCCGTCAACGCCGAGCGCAAAAATCGTTTCAGGGGTATTGGCCACTGGATAAAGTTTATCCGTTGCCTTGTTTACCCCAACATCGGTGGCTTGCGCTGAAAGAATGACGGCAATTAGTAGCTCAAAAGGCGAGTTGAAATTAAGCTCGGTGGTCGGCTTTGGATTGTCAGCTTGAAAGCGTTGAAAAATCTTAGTGCGAATGTCTTTATTCATTAGATGAGGATTGCATTGTTAATTTGCAGAGCTTACGAGTATACTCGTGCGAGCCTTGAAAATCCGGCTATTTTTATGTCGAGCAGTGCAGCGTCAAGCCCCCAGCCTCTAATGCATAAGCTATATCCAGTTTTTCGGCCACCATGTTGATTTACATTTTTTAGGATTAGTTCTATGTCAGAAAGAGTTACCGGCAAAGTTAAGTTTTTTAACGAGTCAAAAGGTTTTGGTTTTATCGAGCAAAACAATGGCCCAGATGTTTTTGTTCACTTCAGTGCAATTCAAGCGGAAGGTTTCAAAACTCTCGCTGAAGGTCAAGAAGTAGAATTTACCGTTGGTCAAGGCCAAAAAGGCCCTCAAGCTGAAGATGTAAAGCCTGTATAAGCTTTACGTATGTTTAAAAAACCCGCTGCGCGTCATTCGTTCAGCGGGTTTTTTGTTGGGGTTACATGTGCTTGTTCTGGTTGTGTAGTCGTGACAAAGGTCGTTACGCAATGCTATCTTTTCGCCTGCTAATTTAATTGGATATTTCCTTATGAGTTCAACGCTGCGCGCGAAAAAAGTCTTATTGGGTATTACCGGCGGTATTGCTGCGTACAAAGCGGCTGAGCTATGCCGTCTTTTTATAAAAGCCGGAGCGCGAGTGCAAGTAGTAATGAGTGCTGGGGCTCAAGAGTTTATCACGCCACTTACGCTTCAAGCGCTCTCTGGCGAACCCGTTCGGCATGCACTTTTAGATGCTGAAGCCGAGGCCGGCATGGGGCACATTGAACTGGCAAAGTGGGCTGAACTTGTGGTTGTAGCGCCAGCGAGTGCAAATTTTCTAGCGAAAGTTAATGCGGGCATGGCAGACGACTTATTAACAACCTTGTTGTTAGCGACCGAGGCGCCAATATATATAGCGCCCGCGATGAATCAGGCAATGTGGGCGAATCCTGTGACTCAGCGTAATTTGAGTGAATTGGACTTGACCTTAGGTACGCGTTTAACGCTTTTACCGCCAGATTCAGGCGAGCAGGCATGCGGGGATATCGGGCCAGGGCGCTTGATGGAGCCGGTCGATATTGTTGCAAATGTTGAAGCAAGCTTTGTTCGGGGCCTGCATGCTCAAACTAAAGGAACACAGGTGCTGGCGGGTAAGCACGTCTTGCTGACGGCTGGTCCCACGCAAGAATCCATTGATCCTGTGCGATATATTAGTAATCACAGCTCGGGGAAAATGGGATTTGCCCTGGCGGAAGAATTTTATGCTGCAGGTGCGCGCGTTACCGTGATAGCAGGCCCTGTGGCGCTGAACTGCGGATCATACATTACGCGCGTAGATGTCCTGACGGCAGATGAAATGTTACGAGCGGCCTATGCCGGTTTGGCTGATGGTATTGATATATTTGTTGGGGCCGCCGCCGTTGCGGATTACCGGCCTGCGAATACTGAACCTCAGAAAATCAAAAAAAATAGTCAAGCGCAGGCGATGTCAATTGAACTCGTTGAGAACCCTGATGTGTTGGCCAGCATGGCAAAACAAGGTAATAAAGCGGTTACGATGGTCGGCTTTGCCGCAGAGACCAAAAATGTCGTGCCCTATGCGCGTGCAAAGCTAGAAAAGAAAAATTTAGATATGATCGTTGCTAATGATGTATCAGCAGAAGATATCGGTTTTAATAGCGACGACAATGCGGTGACGATCGTGACCGCTAATAAAGAAATGGTTTTGGCAAAACAAAGTAAACAGGCGATTGCTAAACTGATCGTGGCCGAAGTGGCAATATTGCATAACAATAAAGGTTAGAGATATGACTTCCCGTCCAGATATCCAATTAAAAATCTTAAATGATAAAATTGGAGATACCATTCCTCTTCCAGCCTATGCAACGGAGGGCTCCGCGGGTGTCGATTTACGTGCCTGTCTTGATAAATCACTGACGCTCAATCCAGGTGAAACAAAGCTTATTCCTACGGGTATAGCCATCTACTTGGAAGATACAAGTTTGGCAGCGACTATCTTGCCGCGTTCTGGATTGGGACATAAACATGGCATTGTATTAGGTAATTTGGTGGGACTAATCGATTCCGATTACCAGGGCGAGTTAATGGTCTCGTGTTGGAATAGAGGGCAAACCAAGTTTGTAATTGAGCCTGGTGAGCGCATTGCCCAGCTTGTAATACTGCCGATAGTGCAAGCTAACTTTTCACTTGTAAGCGGGTTTAGCGAAAGTGAGCGCGGGGTCGGTGGGTTTGGATCAACGGGCACAAAGTAAGCATGAATACAGGGATAGGGTAAGGTGATATGGGTCGGTTTAAAAAAGAGAAAATAACAGATCAATACGATGAGGGTTCTGTTGAAAAAAAGACTAAAGTGGGCGATCAAGTATCAGGGCAGCCAATTACATCATGGGTCTATCAGCCAGCATTGCTATCCTTGCTGCTCGTGCTGGGTTTGGCTGTCTTATTAGAAGTACTGTTTGTCCAATCATTAGAACAAGACCACCAAATTAATATCAATGAGCGTTACGCACAGGTCGTGCAGCGTGACCTGAATTTCTATGCAAGTGAACGTATCACATCCGTGTCACGGTTAGCCGTCGCTATTTCTAATCAAGAGATCAGAGAAATTGCGCAGCTAAAGTCCACTGCATCATCGCTTTATTCTGACTTTGTCTCGGTTTATTTGATTCCACAGAGCGAGGTGCCGTTAGTGCGCAATAACTATCCAGAGCTTGGTTTTGCGAGCGTTGATTTACTCCGTAAAACGCAGCCAGATAGCCCCACTAAAATTGAAACGTTTTTTCAAGACAAACGTTGGTTTTATCAAATTGCGACACCCGTCCTGGGTGCAGCGGGTGAGCAAACAGCCGTGTTGATGCTTTTATTTTCCGTCGACGAAGTCGCAGCGGTGGTAAAAACGCATGCGCAACATTTGAATGGAAATCTGTCCTTAACAAGTGAAATAGGTAACAGCAGAGCCGTAATGACATTTGGTGCGAGTGCGGTGGCACAATCGATTGAATTACCGATTAATTTTGGCGCGTGGGGCTTATCTTATGCGCCGACAGATGCGGGGTTGTTTGCGGTTGATCGGATGAATCTTTGGCTAATTGTTGTAGTTTCTGCCGTATTAAGTAGTGTATTGATATTTGTGCTGTGTCGACTTCGCTTAAACCGAATCCGAGGTGATTTACTGCAGTCGACTAAAATTCTGACTCGAGCGGTGCATGGTGAGCCGGCGAAGGTTAAGGAGTTAGTATTCGCTGAATTTATCACAGCGGTACAGTCGCTGGTGCAACTCATAAAAGAGAGTAAAACGACAGGCTCGACACCTGAAACGCAACATGAATCCCCCATCACAACGATGTCATCCACCGAGGATCCGTTAAATAAACCTTTGTTTGATGATGAACTCGATTTTGGACAGTTAGATGAAGGGAATGATTTCCCTGAGCAAGGCGCTAACAATGACACATCACAAGGTATTAATTCGCTTATGACCGAAACGTTCACAGATATCCCACAATCTATTTTCAGAGCCTATGACATTCGCGGTATTGTCGATGACACGTTAAATGAAGAGCGTGTAGAGATGATTGGTCGTGCCTTAGCCAGTGAAGCCTTATCGCAAGGTCAAAGCACGCTGTGCGTGGGTTATGATGGTAGGCTTTCAAGCCCGCTTTATTGCGAAGCGATTTGTCGCGGAATTAATAGCACTGGCGCGGACGCGATTGTGGTCGGTCTTGTGCCAACACCGGTCCTATACTTTGCTACACATCATTTAAAAACCGGTACGGGGGTGATGATTACGGGTAGTCATAATCCGAGTAATTACAATGGCTTCAAAATGATGGTAGCTGGCAACACCTTGTCCGGCGATGATATTCAAAATCTTCATCGACGCATAACAGAAGGGGATTTAGCCGAGGGTGCGGGCTCGCGTTCCGAGCAATCGGTTAGTCAGGCTTATCTCGACGTTATTTTGGGTGATGTGGCGGTCGCTGCACCGTTAAAGGTGGTAGTGGATGCCGGGAATGGTGTTGCAGGAGACCTCGCACCAAAGTTAATCGAAGAGCTTGGCTGCGAGGTCATTCCCTTGTTTTGTGACATCGATGGTAATTTCCCGAATCACCATCCAGATCCAGGAAAACCGCAAAACTTGCAGGATCTTATTGCGGCCGTTAAAGCGCATGATGCTGATCTTGGGCTAGCGTTTGATGGTGACGGTGATCGCGTAGGCGTTGTGACGAATACGGGTAAGATAATTTGGCCAGATCGCCTGCTTATGTTGTTTGCAAAGGATGTGGTTTCACGTAATCCTGGCGCAGACATTATCTATGACGTGAAGTGTTCGCGCCGGTTGAATAGTTTGATTAGCTCATATGGAGGCCGTCCGGTGATGTGGAAAACCGGTCATTCATTGATCAAAGCGAAAATGAAAGAGACCGGCGCGTTGCTTGCCGGTGAAATGAGCGGGCATGTGTTCTTCAAAGAGCGTTGGTACGGCTTTGATGATGGCTTGTACAGTGCAGCGAGGCTACTCGAAATTCTTGGTGTAGAGGATCGTCGCGCAGAGGAAGTTTTTCAAGATTTTCCCGAAGACGTCAGTACGCCCGAAATCAATATTGAAGTAACTGACGAGTCTAAATTTATCATTGTAGAGAAATTAGCAGCCTATAAGGCGTCATTTGAGGACGCCAGTGTCTCAACTATTGATGGTCTGCGTGCGGATTTCGCTAACGGTTGGGGCTTATGTCGTGCATCGAATACGACACCGATGTTGGTATTACGGTTCGAAGCTGATGATGAACAAGCACTGGAAGAGATAAAAGCCAAGTTTAAGAAACAACTGGCGCATGTAGACAGTAGTTTAGACCTTAATTTCTGAGGTCTTAGTTAGAGAGTATGTATGAGTTTAGATAAAAACGCAGCAATTCAAGTCGCCTCGGTTTTACATAAAGCGCTTCCGTACATTCAACGGTTTGCCGGTAGTACCATTGTCATAAAATATGGCGGCAATGCGATGGAGAATGAAGAGCTTAAAAATAGTTTTGCACGTGATATTGTTTTGATGAAAGCCGTGGGTCTTAATCCTATTGTGGTGCATGGAGGGGGGCCGCAAATTGGCGATTTGCTCGGGCGCTTAAGTATTGAAAGCCATTTCGTTGATGGGATGCGTGTTACCGATTCTCAAACTATGGATGTCGTCGAAATGGTGCTTGGTGGTCTCGTTAATAAGGAGATTGTCGCGCTTATTAATAGCAATGGCGGTAAAGCGATTGGCTTAACGGGTAAAGACGCCGACTTGATTAGAGCCAAGAAACTTGCGGTCAAGAGTGCGACACCGGATATGCAAAAATCGGAAATTATCGACATTGGCCATGTTGGTGAAGTAGAAAAGGTAAATTCCAGTGTTATTAATATGCTAACCCAGAGCGACGTTATTCCCGTTATCGCACCGATTGGCGTTGGCGCCGACGGCCATTCCTATAATATCAACGCAGACTTGGTCGCGGGTAAAGTTGCCGAAGAATTGGGTGCTGAAAAGTTACTTTTATTAACCAATATCTCTGGCTTGCAAGATAAAAACGGAGAGGTATTGACGGGATTAAGCACAGAGCAAGTGGACGGTTTGATTGCAGATGGCACTATTTACGGGGGCATGCTGCCAAAAATTTCTTGTGCGCTCGCGGCTGTGCGAAACGGGGTGAAAAGCGCCCATATTATTGATGGTCGTGTAAATCATGCCACGCTGTTGGAGATATTTACGGACGAAGGCGTTGGCACTCTGATTACAAACTTAAGAAAGTGAATGGATTAGCTTGTGGTAATGCCTGAAAAGATGACATTGCCGCCTTTTGCTCTTGCTTTGCTTAATGCAACATACGCCCTTTCAGAGAGTGTTTCGATCGAGTCATTCGACCATAGATCAACCAATCCACCCGATACAGTAATTGTTCCGAGCTGCATTTTCTCGGCACTGTCTGATAGCGTTTGTTTCGATAAGCGTTCGCGTAAGTTTTCAGCAACCGCGAGCGCACCTTCAAACGCTGTTTCAGGGAGAATAATAGCAAATGAGTCCTCGCCATAGCGCGCTATGCAATCGTTGCCCTTGATATTCTTTTTGAACAGCGTGGCAATGAACTTCAATACTTTGTCACCAATCACCGTGCCAAAGCGCTCATTGAAGGCAGAAAACTTATCAACATCCAGAATGATCATATGTAATGGCGTACTCTCGGAATGCGCAATCGCAATTTGTGTCTCTAGTTCTTCTTCAAATGATTGTCGGTTTTGCAGACGGGTCAAGGTATCGACTGTATTCTCACCATTAAGCCGGGCGACTTCAGCACGCAATTTTTTCATTTCTACACACATACTTTCTAGCGACCCTTGCATTTCTTGCGTCGCTTTTTCACGTTCTTGTGTATGAATGAGTAGCTCGCTAATCATCGTGCGCATTTGATCAACTTCTGACACTTGCCCGAGGCTAATCGAAAAATCATTTAAAGTGCAGAGATAGTTACTTAAGTCTGAACCCTCTCGGTCTGACTTTGTTAGAAATTCATTGATAATCGCTTTGACACTATCACTAAGTTGATTCACGGCCGCTTCGCGTGTGCTCGCGATGAACCTGTTATAGAGGTCTTTATGGATTTCGTCGGTAAAAGGCGTTTTTTTCAGTTCAACAAGATTAATCTCGTTGATTAGTTCGGCATTTTGTCCTCGAATATATTCATACCAAATAGCATAGTTCTCTGGGGTCGTAGGGATACTTCGCCTGTTCATTTCAGGTAAAGTCTGTTTAAGCAACTTAACTGCATTCGAAACATCTGTCTGAGTTTGCATACGACTACTCTGTTTACTTCTTTTGCGACGGCCCTGTCTATTTCGGTATTTATAATCCAAGTTACGTAACTTGATCTGTTTATTTGTTATAGCAGAAAAAACTATCTCTGTTTACATCGGACACAAAATAATCCTAATTTTTAGAAACCATGAAGGGCACACATTTTTGCTATAGTGATGCCATAGTTTGGTAAATTTAAACGGCAAATGAAAAAAATATTGATTGGACCAGTGGTTGTTTGCGTAGCCTTTGTGTTGGCCTTGAAGGTTGGGGTGACATTTCTTGCGCACCAGCTAGGTGAACAAACGCGTCAAACCCTTGTCGAGCATATTGGTTTGGCCTATCAGGGTTTCGATACCGACTTGATCAATGGCCTTGTCTATTATGAGCAAGTTGAAACCAATATTTTTGGCCTTAAACGCACCATCACAGCAGAGCGCATCAGTATTTCTTTTGGTGGGCCTATCGACATGCTCAAAGGGCTGATTTCGCTAGGGCAGGGGCAAATAGATTATGTGCAAAGGTTGGTCATTGAGGGTGGAAAGAGCGACCTACAGGCATCGCTCTCGCCAAGCTGGTTATCGAGGTTATTTGGTAGGAAAGCTGAGATACTACTGGCTAATTTTACCTGCGTTGATGGCCAGGTGTTTGATCGGTCAGCATGGCAAATGATGGGTGTCGAAGGCTGGGAGTTTGAGCTGGTTGTGCAGTCAGATGAATCACAAATGGGCGCATGGAGCTGGCTTTTACATTCCGACGTTCTTGGCGAGTTTCAAGTAAATTGGCTCGCTGAAACGGAAAATAACCTCGCATTTTGGGATGTTAACTTTATTGAAGTAGGGCTTCAAAAAATACAGGCAGTAAGCTTGAGATATACAGAAAATGGTTTCTTACGTCGTTTGGAAAACTTTTGTATGCGTCGATCTGAATTAGGTGACTTGCAATTTCCTGAACGACATATTCAAGCCATATTGCGCAAATTAAACGACCAAGGTATCAAAACCGATAAGGTATTTTCTGAGGTGCTCAACGATTTTTATAAACAGGGCGGGGTGCTCTTAGCTGAAACAGCCTACGCTGAAGGCGCTGATGAGCGCAGCAAAATCAATATGCAGACGTTAAGGCTGGCAATAAACGCGTCAGATTTCGTATCCTCAACATTGCGCATGTTTCCGCTGCCTGAAATAGAGCCTGAACAAATCTCTAATGCAGCGAATACGTCGATGGCACCGCGACAGATAGAAACATTCCAGTTAATTGAAAAAACTGAATTGGAGCTTTTATTGGGAGAGCGTGTGCGCGTAACAACGCTTCGGGGCAAACAATATGCAGGCAATTTAAGGCATGTCGATGCATTTAAACTAGAAATTGCGCAGGCGGCCGAGCAAGGTCAAGTGGCGTATGTAGTCGACAGAGAAGAGATAGCGCAACTTGAGACTTGGAGATAGTGTATGGCGGATGATAGTGAAAAGACGTCTCAAGTGAGAGCGCCCCTTCGCACAAAAATTTCGACGGTTAGGTTACCGAAATTTGCAACGCTGCTGGCAGAAGTTATTGCACAGAACTCTATAAGCTCACCTGAAAAGGTTTGGGATAATAGTAATTTAGACGTAATTACACGCTTGGCTGCGTGGTTTAAAAAACTTGGATTTAGCGTTGAAGTGCAAGAGATCCCGAACGCACCGGGAAAATATAACATGTTGGCTTGTTTAGGTGAGGGAAGTGCAGGGCTTGTATTGTCTGGTCACTCCGATACGGTGCCTTTTGACCAGGCCCGCTGGGCTTCTGACCCTTTTCATGTGCGCGAAAGGGATCATCGGTTTTATGGCTTGGGTAGCTGCGACATGAAGGGTTTTTTTCCGATTATTGTCGAAGCGCTCCGTGGCTTGGAAGGTGCTGAATTGAGGCAGCCGATTATTGTGCTAGCGACAGCAGACGAGGAAAGCTCGATGGCGGGTGCGCGTGCATTAGTTAAGCAGGGTAATGTGCAAGCGCGCGCGGCGTTGATTGGTGAACCGACTAATCTCACGCCGGTAAATATGCACAAAGGCATTATGATGCAAAAAGTGCGTGTCAAAGGTCAGGCTGGCCATTCCTCAAATCCAGCTTTGGGTAAAAGTGCATTAGAAGGGTTATATTATTTCGTCGCCGAAGTATTGACGTATAGATCTCAGTTACAAGCGCGGCATCATAATTCGATGTTTGAGGTCTCTGAGCCGACACTTAATTTGGGTCATGTGCACGGGGGGGATAGTCCAAATCGAATTTGTGGGCATTGCGAAATGTCTTTTGATTTGCGTCCACTTCCTGGTATGTCGATTGAGTCACTTGAGCAAGAGTTGCATGGCTTGGCGAAGAAGGTAAAGGTTGAGCAAGGCATTGAAGTCGTCATAGAAAATTTAGTTGAGCCAGTACCTGCTTTTCAGTCTGAAGCGCATTCCGAACTTGTGACCCTATGCGAACAGTTGGCGGGGCAGAGCGCAAAGACGGTTGCGTTTGCGACAGAAGCTCCATTCATGCAACAAATGGGCATGGATACCGTTATTATGGGGGCTGGGTCAATAGACCAAGCGCATCAACCAAACGAATTTTTGGAATTGAATCAAATCAAGCCAATGGCTAAAGTGATACAACAGCTAATTGAACGTTATTGCATCGTTAAAAGTGTCTAAATGAGAAGATTATGAGTGACTGGATTAACTGGTTTCGTAAGGCATCCCCTTATATTCACCAGCATCGCAACAAAACGATGGTGGTCGCGTTAAGCGGTGATGTGTTTCAGCATCCTAATTTTGAAAGTCTGACGCATGATATTGCCTTACTCAGCAGTCTGGGCATTCGTCTGGTACTGGTGGTAGGAGCACGTCCGCAAATTGAGACGGCGCTAAAACGACATGGCTTAGTTTCGGAGTTTCAAAATGGTCTCAGAATTACCACGGCCGAGACTATGCCAATTGTATTAGAAGCCTATGGGCGTTTATCAAGCGAATTGGAAGCAAAGCTTTCGATGGGTGTGATTAATTCGCCGATGCATGGCTCAAGTCTTAGAGTGCTCAGTGGTAACTTTATAACCGCTAAACCAATAGGTGTGCGCAACGGCATTGATTATCATTTTACGGGTAAGGTGAGGCGTGTTGAGTCGAGCTTGATCAATGAACATTTGCTCACGGGTGGCGTAATAATTATGAGTGCTCTCGGTCATTCGGTGACGGGTGATGTCTTTAATTTGAGTTACGAAGCGCTTGCGAGTGAGGTTGCGGTGCAACTTAAGGCGGATAAGTTAATCTTGCTGGGTACAGAGGCTCGATTAGATGACGAGGTAGGCAATCGCATACGGCAGTTGACCAGTGAGCAGGTAGAGAGCTTGGTGGCTAAAGGCGAACTTGGCCGGCCCTTGGCTGAGAGATTAAGTGCGGCAGCGCAAAGCTGCCAGTCAGGCGTTGCGCGCGCGCATCTTCTTGATTTTATGCGAGACGGTGCACTTTTGCAGGAGCTGTTTACCCGCGACGGTATCGGCATCATGGTCAGTCTAGAAAGCTATGATTCGGTTCGTAAAGCACGTATTGAAGATGTGAATGGCATTCAGGAGTTAATACAACCGATGGAGGAGCGAGGCATTCTCGTCCGTCGTAGTCGTGAGTTGCTAGAAAATGAATTGGGGTCTTTTACGGTCAATTTGAGAGATAATGCAATTATTGCCTGTGCGGCTTTGTATTCGCATAGCGATGAAAAATGCGGTGAGCTGGCCTGTTTTGCGGTAGATAAGGCTTATCGTCGAGAAGGTCGCGGTGATCATTTGTTAGAACGGATTGAGAATCAAGCCATTGAGCAAGGCTTAGAATTTATATTTGTGCTTACTACGCAAACTGAACATTGGTTTTTAGAGCGCGGTTTCGTTACCTCAACGTTAGAAGCATTACCCGCCGGCAAGCGTTATAATTCGGTGCGAAACGCAAAAGTATTAAGGAAGCAGCTTGTCTAATTGGAGACATGGACGGAATGACGGATCAGACACAAATCGGCGCTGAACGCCGCGCAAGTACACGAGTGGCTTCATCCCAGCTTGCTGAACTGCATCTCGATGGCGGATTTTTTTGGTCAGTTGTGATTGCTGATTTTAGTGAAACCGGCATGTTCTTGAGTTTTGAGAAAGGTTTACTGCCAGATCAGCATATGCAGTTGATCGATCTTGGTAAGGCCCCCTTTAGTATTGTTTTTGTCGATGATTCTGGTGCAGGAGCGCAAGGAGCCAATCAAGCGAAATATTATGTGAGGGCGCAGATTGCTCATTTAACTGAGACTGCGGCGGGTATTCGGTATGTTGGCCGTCATCATCAGACGGTGAACGCCCTAATGCAGATTACTGAAAATTCGCGCGGTGCGGGACTATCTGATGCGAATAAGCGGCATCTAGCCTACTGCATCGAAATGATGAGTCAGAAAACCAGCAAAATGCTTCAAGCGATGTTGCCCAACGCAATGGCTGATCTGAAACAATCGGTTGTGATGGCGCCCAGTGATCAAGTCGCTAATGCACGTATGACGATCGCTAATAGAGTTGAAACAGCAGCCGATCGTATTGTCGGCAATTATCAAAATGCGCTACGCCACCCGCCAAAAATTGAACAAACCGAAACGGCGATGCCGAATTCTTTGGAAAGCCTTTCTGTGGTTGATAAAGGGGCATTCGAGGATTGGTTAGTTTCTCGTGTACTTATTACCAAGCTCGATACGCACTATCTTTCACAACTGTTGCCACTAAAAATGCGTTTGAAATCGATGGGTTTGTCTGAACAAGAAACGGTTCAGAACCCTCTGGGCCCCAGCCGAATTGTCCACGCTTTTAGAGAAGTTATTCATCCACTCATTCAAGATATTCCGTTAGAAAAACGCATGTTCAGGCTCTTTGAAACAGATGTGATGATGCATCTAGAAAAGCTTTTTCAAGACCTTAATAGTTATCTTGATGAACAGGGTATTCGGCCTGCGTTAGATGCAAAACCATTAGGTAACTCCAAGGAAAATGGACACCCTAAACAACCTGAAGAAAAGACAGATGCGACAGACAGTGTTGCCTCATCCACTGACTCGTTGACGAAAGATCCCAATACTTCATCCGATCATGATAATAGTGATGGCACTTCAGCCGAAGTTCCGCTCGCTGCTAAGAGCGCTGAGGTAGCGTTTTCGTATGGCGCGGGGTTACCGATTGAGCCTAATGCCGCAGAGCATCGCAATTTATCTGCGTTGGATCCGAAGTTTCAAACGCCAAATAGCCCCCCGGATATGGCGACAAAAAGAGATGATTTCTTAAGGAGCCACGAAACAGCAAAAAATGCTTATCAAAGCGTTTTAAGCCTCGTCAAAACGTTACAAGCAGGTCGCGTTAACGAAGCTCAATCACCGAGTGGTGAGGCCTATTCGAGCCAAGAGGTCGACGCCTCGTTGAGTACGATGCAGCATTCTGAACAGAATATCGATGAGCTTGAAAAGCATAGTCTTTTAGAGCGTGTCTTGGCCGGGTTAGCAGCGCAAGGGGATACTGAAAAGGCGTTAAAGGATGGGCAGAAAATTGCGATTGATGTTGTGGATCGCTTCTTTGTTAGTTTAAAAGATAACCCTCGTTTGACTGCACAGGCTAAGCAACACCTAAAACAGCTAGAGCTCCCCGTACTTAGGCAGACGCTTAAAGATGATTCCTTTTTTAATGAGGAGGCCAATGGACTCAAAGAGGTGATGAATCGTGTCGCGCGGCTTGGTATAAGAGGTGGTCGTTTAGGTCGAATCGAGCAGCAAAAACTAGAAGCCGTCGTCTCCCGTGTAAATCAGGAATATAACGACAATCCTTCAATTATTGAGGAGGCTAAATCTGAGTTAGATTCATTGCTTGTAAGACAGCATGAATTGTATGTCCGTAATGTCGAGCGGGTTGCGGCGGCCGCTGAGGGCGTGCATCGGGTTGAGCAAGCAAAGACGTATGTGGCGAATGAATTAAATCGTCGGCTGTCGGGCAAAGAAACGCCTGAGGCGCTATCCATCTTGCTCGATGAGGGATGGATCAAATATCTGAACCTCATTTGCGTCAGGCAAGGCGCCAATAGTGATGCGTGGCATGAGGCGGTTGAAGTTGTGGAGCAATTACTCGCATACAGTGATAACCCCAGGGAGAGAGTGGATGCAGCGCGTTTGCTCGCCTCGATTCAGGACGGCTTGCGTTTTGTCAGTGCAAACGCGGAGGCATCGGATAAAGCATGTACGGCATTAAAACAGTTATTCAAAGACGCACCGCTTGGTCGCCACAAAAAAAATGTGACCAAATTATCAGAGCTTGAGCAGAGCAAAGAGCAGTTAAATCTTCGAAAATCTAAAGCGCTTAAAGAATGGATCAAACGATGCAAAGCTATTCCAATCAATACTTGGTTGAATTTGCATAAAGCGGGTGATGACGTAAAGCATATTCGTTTGGTCTGGATTGCTAGGGGTTATAGCAAGTTTGTATTCGTGAACCACCAAGGCATGCGAGTCATTGAATTGGGATTGTTCAAGCTTGCTGAGTATTTGAAAAGTGGTGAGATCACGATCGATCCGGATTACGACTTACCTGTGGTGAACCAGAGTTTGGAGCACATGGTACAGGATGTTTATGAAAAGCTTGCGTTTGATTCGAGTCATGATGCGCAGACAAAGCTTGTGAATCAAGCCGAATTCTTGCGTTTAATCAAGCGTGCAATGCATGCAGGTAAACGCACAGACTCTTGCGTTATTTTGTATATACGATTGTTTTGCGAGGCAGTGGATGTGCGCTCAGAGCGACTTGCATCGTTTATTAAAAAGCTTAAAGTTTCGAGTGATGATGGCTCAATCGTCGCACGAATTAATGAATTTGATTTCGCACTATACTGCGGTGGTAATGAAACGAAGCAAACCATTGCAGCATGGCAGGCCTATTTGAGCAGTTTTGAGTCGGAACAAAAACAGCGTCCTGAATGTGAGCGTGTGAATTATATACGGTCGGTGAATTGGGGCTACCAAGGCTTTGATAATGCGGAAAAGATGTTGTCCGCAGTGCAGGCAGCTCTCGATTTACCGGCTCCGACTGGTGTTGATAGAGACGCCTATGCGGATCGGTCCGACAATAGCGATATCCCCGAAAAAATGAGGGAGGCGTCCTTGGACATACCAACCGAAACTCCAGAGAAATTGGAGCCGTTTGTTGAGTCAGAAATTGATAATTTAGAAACGATAACTAGTAAACAGTTTGAGGTGTTTCGGCAGTTCGCGAAACAGTTAAACAAAGAGACTAAAGTGCCTGAACAGTTTGAATTGCTTTGCTCCGAGGTAGGCACGGGTCGTTCGTTTCAGCCTACTGAAGTAAAACACTGCATAGCGATGGATCAATGGTGGTTGACGTTCGTAACTAAGCAAATAAATCTGCATTCAGATGTATGGCATGAGCTCGATACATTGCGTGTTCCACTCAGTGGTCATGCTTTTCAAGATGATAATTTAAAGGTTCAACTTACCGAGCTATGCGCATTGCACGCGTTGCCCCCTGAGCGTTTTTGGTTTGATATTTACGAGGGCTGCGCTATCGAGAATATTGATTTGGCAACTGATATTATTCGTGAATTACAAACTTTAGGGTTTAAAGTGACGCTCAGTAACTTTGGAACAGACCGTGCGCCATTTGCATTACTTAAAGCCTTGCCCATCGATATGATTATTATCGATGAGGGTTATGTGAATAATTTGAATGACGACGCGGCTGATGAGTCTGAGGCGGGTTCAATTGTTGAGGTCGCGCACTTTTTCGGAAAATTAGTATTAGCGACGTCGGTCGATACGGCTATTTGTTTGCAGAAAATGCGCAAGCTTTCTGTTGACTTCGTTCAAGGTACTTCCGTTGCGGATTATGAGCGCATAAGCTGAGTTCCTCAATAAAGTTTGTTCACACATCCTTAATTTCAAAGCTATGGGTAATGTCCACGCCGCCTTGCTCAAGCATGATCGATGCAGAACAGTATTTTTCAGCAGACAGTGTGACAGCGCGTTTTACTTGAGATTCTTTTAATTTATTACCTGAGACAACGAAGTGAATATGAATTTTAGTGAAGACGCTTGGGACTTCATTGGCTCGTTCGGCTTCGATATGTGCCATGCAGTTGGTAATATCTTGACGAGACTTTTGTAAAATACTCATTACGTCAAACGAGGTGCAACCGCCGAGCCCGAGTAGCAGCATTTCCATGGGTCGTGGCCCAAGATTTTGCCCACCATGGTCGGGTGGTCCGTCCATGATCACTTCGTGACCGGAACCTGCTATACCGACAAATTTTGCGTTTCCATCCCATGTGATCGATGCTTGCATGCGCGTAATCCCAGACTGTTACTAAAGATCGCGCAGCCTAACATAAAAGTGGCGCCTAATATAAATGTGCATTTGATTTATTAGGCTATACTGGTTATAGATCAATAAGTTGCTTGTTCTCGCGTTCATTCGTTTAGTCGAGAATGCTGGGCAAGGTCAAGCATAAAAGTAAAGAAGCGAGTCTGCATCAGCAAGATGAGCGCAGAAAAGTGCAGAATAAAAGGTGTATGAGCATGTCCACGATCTTAAAACCCGTTGAGAGTAAAACTAAGCATTTAGACTTTTTCTTGAGTCAGTGCCACCGTCGAAAATATCCAAGTAAAAGCACGATTATCTATGCGGGCGACAAGAGCGACTCTCTTTTTTATATCATCAAAGGCTCCGTTACCGTCATTATCGAAGATGACGATGGCCGAGAGATGATCATGGCTTATTTAAATACGGGTGATTTCTTTGGTGAGATGGGCTTGTTTGACAATATGGACTCGAGAAGTGCTTGGGTAAAAGCAAAATCTGAGTGCGAAGTTGCCGAGATCAGTTATACGAAGTTTCGTGAGATTTCTCAGCAAGATCCAAGAATTTTATACTTTATTGGTGAGCAAATGGCGTCCCGCTTACGTCAAACTACTCGAAAAGTCGGTGATTTAGCCTTTCTAGATGTAACAGGGCGCGTTGCGCGTACTTTGCTAGATTTATGTAAAGAACCGGATGCGATGACTCATCCAGACGGCATGCAAATAAAAATCACACGTCAGGAAATAGGGCGCATTGTCGGTTGCTCTCGCGAAATGGTCGGGCGCGTTTTGAAAACTTTGGAAGAGCAGGGCTTGGTCCAAGTGAAAGGGAAAACGATGGTCGTTTATGGAACGCGTTAGTGTTTAAGCGCAATAAAAAAGCGCCTATTCGGCGCTTTTTCTAACAATAAACCTCTAACCCTCAACGACCCTGTGTTGTCGTTTGCCCTTTAGACGACCAGTCTGATATATAGACATTACCCAACGAAGGGTTATCATCGATGGTAATATTTTGAAACTCTAGGCGGTCTATTTGAAGATCACGCGTTTGAATCACTGAGCCGTCTCTATTAAATATCGCTTCACGTTTGAAATCTACTTGCTTGTAAGAGATTTCACTTGTGGTCTCTTCGACCTGAGCATTGCCAACTGTCACTATGCCTGATTCTATTGCCCCGTCGATTGTGTCAGCGTCAGGCGTATTTCCCTGCGGTTCTGACGTTTTGATTTCCAAACTATCTTGGTCGAGATCTTCAATGACCTTAGAGGAGCTTGCGAGACTTGTATCATCGACATCACCGCTGTCATTTGGTGTGTCGATGCTTAACCCGGCGCTACTCGGACCATATACTTGGAGGAAACTCTGCCCAGAGGCAAGCGCGAAGTCTCCCATGTCTTCGTCAGACATGGGCTCCACCGCTAAGCTCGCACCGCTAAGTGAGAAAAAACCAATCAGCGCTGCGATATACGTTCTTCTAGTTGTAATTTTCATATTACGTCAGCTGTTTAAATATTAGGCAATTATTACGATATCACAAAATTTCTCAATCGAGATAGCGCTTTCTTACTTAAAATTTAATTTACACTTAAATTGCGGACCAGTAGACAAATTATTTTCTACGGCAAGGCTATTTGAAACGTTAAATCCGAATAACCCGACTATGCTTAAAGCTTACACAGGTACAACTATCGCCTTTTCTCAGGGAGCGTTGCATGTTGGACGACGAAGATCCAAATGAAACTCAAGAGTGGTTAGACGCGCTAGCCTCATTGATAAAGAATGAAGGTTTAGCACGCGCGCAGTACATTTTGCGTCGCGTCTCCGACTATGGATCAGAATTAGGGATGTGTCCCTCTCATTCAGTGACAACACCTTACCGAAATACAATACCGGTTGGTGATGAGACGCGCATGCCTGGCGACCTGTTTATGGAGAGACGCATTCGCTCTTTAATTCGTTGGAATGCGATGGCAATGGTAATGCGAGCGAATAGCCGGCCAGGTGATCTTGGAGGTCACATTTCGTCTTTCTCATCAAGTGCAACCCTTTATGATGTTGGCTTTAATTATTTTTTTAATGCGGGCAACGCAGAACGAGAAAGCGATTTAATCTATGTGCAAGGACATTCCTCTCCTGGTATTTATGCGCGTTCGTATTTAGAAGGACGCTTATCAGAAGAAACAATGGATCGCTTTCGAAATGAGGTAGATGGAGATGGGTTATCCTCATACCCGCACCCTTGGTTGATGCCTGATTACTGGCAATTTCCAACCGTTTCTATGGGTTTGGGGCCGCTTCAAGCGATCTATCAGGCGCATGTGATGAAGTATTTACATAGCCGCCAGTTAACGGATAAAGCGGAACGAAAGGTATGGTGTTTTATCGGCGATGGTGAGACCGATGAGCCCGAAACTCTCGGGTCAATTGCACTCGCAGGTCGAGAAAAACTGGATAACTTGATTTTCGTCGTGAACTGTAACTTACAGCGTTTAGATGGCCCTGTACGCGGCAATGGTAAAATCATTCAAGAGCTTGAGGGTATATTTCGTGGGGCGGGCTGGAACGTCATCAAAGTGGTTTGGGGGCGATTATGGGATCCGCTCTTTGATAAAGATAAGCATGGTGAAATGCAGCAGGCGATGAACGAACTTGTTGATGGTCAGATGCAGAGCTTTAAATCGAACGGTGGCGCGTATACACGTAAGCATTTTTTTGGGAAATATCCGCATCTAGCAAAAATCGGCGAGAGCTTAAGCGATAAAGACATTGAGCAGCTGAATCGAGGAGGACACGACCCATACAAAGTCTATGCCGCTTATCATCAGGCGGTTAATCATAAAGGTCAGCCAACTGTCATTTTGGCGCATACCGTCAAAGGCTATGGTTTTGGAAAAGCGGGTGAGGCACAAAACACTACGCACTCCTTAAAAAAATTGGACCTGGAAACGCTGAAATCATTTCGAGATCGGTTCGGCGTACCTATTAGTGATGAAAAAATTGCAGACGTACCTTATTACCGCCCCGCACCGGATAGTCCTGAAGCCCTCTATATGAAGAAGCGTCGAGAGGACTTAGGCGGTTTTTACCCAAAACGAAGAACGAAGAGTGCACCGATTGAGGTGCCAGGTTTGGATATCTTCAAGGCGCAACTAGACGGCTCGGGAGCCCGCAAAATTTCAACAACGATGGCTTTCGTTCGTATGTTATCGGCGATGACTAAAGATAAACGTGTTGGTAAGCGTGTTGTACCGATTGTGCCAGATGAAGCAAGAACCTTCGGAATGGAGGGCATGTTCCGACAGTTAGGAATTTATACCGCTGAAGGACAAAAGTATGTGCCGAATGATCGCGACCAAGTCATGTACTATCGCGAAGATCAAGCAGGGCAAATTCTCGAGGAAGGTATCAATGAAGCCGGTGCAATGGCGGCATGGATTGCCTGTGCGACGTCTTACAGTACCCACGACTACCCGCTTATTCCCTTTTACATTTTTTATTCTATGTTTGGATTTCAGCGGGTGGGTGATTTAACGTGGGCTGCCGGCGATATGCGCTCAAAAGGATTTCTCATCGGCGGTACATCTGGCCGAACGACCCTCAATGGTGAAGGGCTTCAGCACCAAGACGGCCACAGTCACATCCTCTCAAGCACTGTGCCTAATTGCGTTAGTTATGACCCCGCATACGCCAGTGAGCTGGCGGTTATCATTCAAGATGGCATGCGTCGAATGTATCAAGAGAACGAATCGATTTACTACTACATTACAGTGATGAACGAAAATTACATTCAAGAGCCACTCAAAAAAGGCAGCGAGAATGGCATTTTAAAAGGAATGTATTGTCTTGAAACGGTTAAGGGAAAAGGCGCGCGGAGGTTGAAAGTCGAGCTACTTGGCAGTGGCGCAATTTTGAATGAGGTACGCGCGGCCGCGCAATTACTATTGAGCGACTTTGATATCGATGCCAACGTTTGGAGTGTCACAAGTTTTAATGAATTAGCAAGAGATGGTCAGATCTGTGCACGTTGGAATATGCTTAATCCAGACAAGCCCGCAAAGAAATCCTTCATTTCAAAATGTTTGAGCGACAGTGCCGCGCCGGTTATCGCATCAACTGATTATATCCGTCTTTACGGTGAGCAAGTACGCGCCTACCTTACTGCATCATATGTTGTCCTCGGTACAGATGGATTTGGGCGAAGTGACACGCGAGAAAAACTAAGACAGTTTTTCGAAGTCGATAGGCATTATGTTGTAGTTGCCGCGCTGAGTAGCTTGGCTGAAGATGGCAGAATTGATTCGCAAATAGTGTTGGATGCGATGCGTAAATACAATATTGATCGCAGCTGCTTACCGCCAATGCAGCGATAATTCTCGGGAGACAAATAATGAGTAGCTTAGAGATTACGGTACCCGACGTTGGGACCGAGAGCGAAGTTGAGGTGATTGAGGTACTTGTCTCCCCTGGTGACCAAATTAGCATAGATGATCCAATTATGGTGTTGGAATCAGATAAGGCCAGCATTGAGGTACCAAGTGATCATAGTGGAAGTGTTACAGCGTTGCGGGTGAAAGTCGGCGACAAAGTGAAAATGGGTGATGCGTTATTGACGATATTGCCTGGGGATTCTGGGTCCGAAAATGTACTTCATAACGAGAAGTTAAACGGCGAAGGGCAACCAGAGATAGCTTTCTCTGAAACGCCAGATGTGCAGATAGAGCGACAGATATTAGTCCCGGATATTGGCAGTGCCTCGGCGGTTGAGGTGATTGAACTGTCGGTCAATGAGGGTGATCACCTGGAACGGGATCAAACGCTGATAGTCTTGGAGTCGGACAAAGCAACGATGGATATCCCCTCACCATCGGAGGGGAGATTACTTTCTTTAAATTTAAAAGTAGGCGATAAGGTGGGCGAGGGTGATGTTATCGGTACCTTGCTCGAGCATGAGGTGAGCAACGCGCCGGCGACGACGCATGGTGCAGACGCTAACGCCGAGTCAGTGGCCGAGGTTTCGCGAGAGCACGAGAAACAAACAGAAGTTAAAACGACGTTACGGCCGCTCGATGAAGCAAAAACAAAATTAGGCAGGGAGTCAACTGAGGAGGTCTTAGTTCATGCAGGGCCCGCGGTCCGAAAATTAGCGCGTGAATTAGGCGCTGCATTATCGAACGTAAAAGCGACCGGTCCGAAAGGACGCATCTTAAAAGATGATCTACTTGCTTATGTGAAGGGTCAAGTTAAGGCTGCCCAGCAAGGCCATGTTCAGCAAGTTGATTTTGCAGGGTCACCATTACCGGATTTTAGTAAATTTGGAGAGGTCGCCTCCCACCCTCTTGATCGTATTCAATTAGTGACCGCAAAAAACATGCAGGCAAGCTGGTCAAATATCCCGCATGTCACGCAATTTGACGAAGCGGATATTACCGATTTGGAAAGTTTCAGGAAATCAAAAAAAGCTGAAGCAGAAAAGCGTGCGGTAAAATTGACACCCCTGCCTTTTCTGATCAAAGCCTGCGCTTTTGCCTTGAAGCGCATGCCTCAATTTAACGTTTCATTAGACCTTGCGAATCAGCAGATGATTCAGAAGCACTATCTACATATTGGTATCGCAATTGATACCCCGTCCGGGTTAATGGTACCGGTCATTCGAGATGTTGATCAGAAATCGTTATGGCAACTTGCGAACGAACTCGGCGAACTTGCAGAAAAGGCTCAAGCTAAAAAACTTATGCCTAACGATATGCAGGGCGCTTGTTTTACCATTTCCAGCCTCGGCAGTATCGGCGGGACCGCTTTTACGCCGATTGTGAACCAGCCAGAAGTGGCCATCCTTGGCGTGTCTAAGGCTCAGATGAAGCCTCAGTTTGATGGGCAGACATTTGTGCCACGCCTAATGCTACCCTTGTCACTCTCCTATGATCATCGCGCATTAAATGGTGCCGATGCTGCGCGCTTTACAACTCTCTTGGGACAGTTATTAGGTGATATCCGAGAATTGTTGTTATTGTAGTCGCCGATGCGTAGATCAGTGTTTGCTTTCAACCTTCACGTATCTTTGTTTGCGTGACTTTAGGGCTTGGCGTAGCCAAGCGCTTTTGAAATAATGCAGTCAGTATAAAAATTATAACCAATCAGACAGATCATAATTATCCCATTGTTCAACAATATGAATAAGCAGCCCGTTATGGAGTTTCAAACTCGTTTCATTCGTCATGAAGACCGCCGTATTGCGCGTCAGTCGCTGACAGGAAAACATGGCTTCCGCACCATAGTATTACTTACTGATGAGCAGATCTCGGCATCGCTTTCGGATTTCTCGAGTCTAGGTTTCGCGATCACGCTCGATAAAGTGCATGCAGAAAAGTTTTCTGTGGGCGACGTAATTAAGCTTAAAGTTAGTCCTTTGCTAAATCATCATTATGAGGTGCACGGGATTATTATTGATAATCAGGCTTGGCGAAAAGGTCTAATTAAGATATCGGCGGTGATCGAGCATCAAAATACGCATCCTCATGATGACCTTCAAGAGATCACGTTTACGCCTGAACAGAGTCTAAAGGGCGTGATTGCCCATCCTTTCTTGTATAAGCAAAGTACGAATTTTGAAATCGAGAGTTTATCTAGCAAAGGCTTCTTTGCAACCAGAATCAATTCAGATTTTACTTTGTTTGAAAGTATGGAGGTGACTTTTAGCATTGCGACAGAGCATGGACTTCAAGATGTGAGAGGGCGCATTTCCAACCTTTCTCTTACCAGTGAGAACGACGTCCGTTGTTTTATCGAACCGATCGCGCTGAGCAATTTTGCCGGAGAGGAGCTTGCACAGCATTGCTTTCATTTTGCGCAAAAAACACCGCTGGAAATTGGTAAAGCAGGTTTGACACTCAAGCATATTCAACCGTTCGTACAGTACCGTTTTGTCGAGACGCAAGCCGAATACGAGGCGGTACTCAAGTTACGTCGCAAGTCATATGCGCGCCTTGGTTTATGTGCCAAAGATGAAGCCATTGCCCGGTTTGCGCTCGAGCAAGATGCGTATGGTCGTATACTAATTGTTTTCCATAATGCCCGCGTTATTGGTTCTGCTCTATTGGTGTTTGGCGAGAAAGGCACCAAACCATTTGAATTTGATACCTTGCTTCCAACCCAAGCCTATAGTCGATTGCCTCGCTACATTGAAATCATGGAAATTACAGAAATCTGTATTGAAGGTCACTACCAAGATACAGATGTGATTAATGGTGTGTTTGAAAGTATGTATCGCGAGGGTTTGAGTGCAGGCAAAAAATACATTCTTACTGGGAGTTCACCTGAACTAATGAATCGATACCGGCACCTGGGTTTTAAGTCTTTAAACATTTCCTATTCGCATCCACGAAACCAGAGCTTAGTAATGCAATTGATGGTATTGAATGAAGATACTGGTATGACTGGAAAGGGCATGAGCCCCGTTCGTTGGTGGGAAGTTTGGGGCTATGTGAGCATGTATTTATATCAGCGTCGAATCATTGAATACAAGTCAACGCAAAAGATACGCGTATCTTTAAATCGTTTTTTATACCAACTGATGCGCGGATTTAAACGCTTTATTCAACGTTAACTATCGGCACTTATTTGCAAGTTGACTTGCGCTGTGAGCGCGCCCTCGCTGCCGGGCGTCATGCTTTTGTGAAGGCAGATCAGAATTTAAAAGAAACGACGCGTGAAACTCAAAAAAGATAGGTAATATACATTAGCGAAATGATGTGTGTATGAGCCTTGCATAAAAATAGCATCGACTATTTTAGCTTCAGGTAAATTGCCCTATAATCCAGCGCGGTAAGACCCTCTAAGACATAACAAATAGCGATGAGGTGCTAGGTGAATAATTTGATGAGAGTGATCAGTGCAGTAGTAATAACATTGTTGTTAGCCGTTTCAGTGCATGCAGCAATGGATGATAAGTCCATAAAGGCGCGAACAATGCCTGTTGGACAAGTTTGTGTTGAGGGGGATGCTTGCGGCGCTGCGGCGGCGCCTGCGGGTCCGCAAGAACCAGCGGATATCTATAGTTCTGCGTGTGCAGCCTGTCATGGTTCTGGAGCACTTGGTGCACCAAAGCTTGGCGATGCTGCAGCATGGGCGCCGCGTATCGATAAGGGTATTGATACAATTATAGCGAACGCGATTAATGGTATTAATTCAATGCCTGCTATGGGTGCTTGCGCAAGTTGTAGCGAAGATGATATCGCGGCAACGGTAAAATATATGGCTGAGAATAGTCAATAAGTAAGGTGAAACAAAAAAGCCCGCGCATTGCGCGGGCTTTTTTATCTTCTCTATTTGTCTCGTTTACACAATCCCTACGAGCATTTGGTAGGGGTTCAACGAATGACATCGCTCCCCGTTAATTATGCTTGATTAGGGCGTTTGCGCGGACCTTTACTTCCCTTGCGCATCTTTTGGTCTTTGTTGGGTCGTCGTCGTTTGGACGATTTATGCTCGCCATTGTTTGTATCTGCGCCTTTCTTTAACTCTTCGAGTCTCATTGGGCGATTCGAAACACGTGTTTTTTCGAGTGTGTGCAGCAATTCCTTTGGCATCCCCTCCGGTAAGTCTACTGAGGAGAAGGTTTCGTAAAGTTCTATTTGGCCAATATATTCACTTGAAATATCAGCAGCATTGGCAATTGCAGCGACAATTTGCCCGGGTGATACACCGTCTCTTCGTCCAGCGTGAATCTTGTAGCGCGTAAGGGCTACATCTGGATGATCCTTAAGTGGTTTTATTGGGCCATACTTCACTTCTTTACGCGAGGAATCATCCTTGTTTCGGCTATGCTCGCCACGCTCTTTGTTTATTTTGTCATCGTTACGTGTGTCGATTAGAAGCGAGCGGCCACCTTGTTTAATATGGGCAAGCGCTGCGGCCAACATTACTGGGTCTGCTTTGCGTTCTTCGACAAGATTTTCGATAAGCTCCTGGTAAAAGCTTAGATCTGCGCTTTCAATTACATCAAGGACTGATTGTTTAAATTGTTCAATACGTAGTTCGTTAATCTTCGAGGCAGTAGGAATGTCCATTCGCTTGATTTCACGCCCGCTCACTTTTTCAATTGCTTTTAGCATGCGTTTCTCTCGCGGTGCGATAAACAATATCGCTTCGCCTGATCGGCCCGCGCGGCCCGTGCGGCCAATGCGGTGCACATAAGCTTCGGTATCATAGGGCACGTCGTAATTGATAACATGCGAAATACGTTCTACGTCAAGTCCGCGCGCGACGACATCAGTTCCTACCAGTATGTCAATTTTGGATTTCTTCAGACGGTCGACGGTCTTTTCCCTGGCTGCTTGTGGAATGTCGCCATTCAAAGCAGCAGCAGAAAACCCCCGAGCATTAAGTTTCGTGGCAAGTTCTTCGGTCGCAAGTTTCGTACGAACGAAAATGATGATGCCATCAAATTCCTCTGCTTCAAGGATGCGTGTGAGCGCATCAAGTTTGTGAATACCCGAAGCTAACCAGTAACGTTGATTGATCGTGCTTGCCGTTGATGTTTTCGATGCAATTTGAATGTGTCTTGGATTATTAAGGTGCTGGTCAGCCACTTTCTTAATTTCTTTTGGCATCGTGGCGGAGAACAGCGCAATTTGTCTGTTATCCGGTGTATGTTCTAGAATCCAGTTAACGTCGTCGATAAAGCCCATACGGAGCATTTCATCCGCTTCATCCAAGACAAGCGTTTGCAACTTATCCAGCTTTAATGTACCTCGGCGCATATGGTCCATGACGCGCCCCGGTGTGCCGACAACAACTTGCGCGCCGCGTTTTAATTGGCGCAGTTGGTTAGTGTAGCTTTGGCCGCCATAAATCGGTAAAACATGGAAGCCTTTCATATATTTTGCATAGCTCTGGCAGGCTTCAGCTACCTGAATAGCTAGTTCACGCGTTGGTGCAAGTATTAATAATTGAGTGTGACTTTTTTTCGCGTCTAAAAGCGCAAGTGTCGGGAGCGCGAACGCCGCCGTTTTACCCGTTCCCGTTTGTGCTTGGCCGAGAAGATCCTTACCTTCTAGAAGAGGGGGTATGGCTTCAGCTTGAATTGGAGAAGGGTGCTCATACCCTAACTCATTAACCGCCTTGAGTATGTTATCGGGCAGTGAAAGTTGGGCAAAGCTTGGAACTGGCGTGTCGCTCATAATAAAGAAGGCCTGTTAGACGTCATGCCAAGACATGGCAAGATGTGCGCTGGTTAACAAAATTGGTCGGCGATTATACGTGCTATTGCTACAAAAAGCTTTGATTATTTTTTGAGCGTATTTTCAGCTTCTTGCGCCCATTTGAGCCAGGCTTCCTCGCCAAGAATTCCTCGGCGTAGCGTGAGAAATGGTAGCTGATAATGCATTTTTTCTGCGTCCGAAAGATCATGGAAAGCCCGCTCTAGCTGCCTTAGAGAGCTCAGGGTCTCGGTGTGACGGTTCTTATGTTCGGTAATATCTTTAAGCAGAGCTTTTGGGGTTAAATGATGACCGCCCCAAATTTTAACAAGCAAGGCATCATTAATTTTGGCAGGCACGCTTGGCTCGTGTAACCATTGTTTTAAAACTTGTTGGCCCTTTTCAGTAATCCGATAAACTTTTTTGTCAGGTTTTCCATGCTGCGGTTCCTCTTCGCAGGTAATTAAGGCGTCCTCACTAAGTTTCTTCAGCTGTTGATAGATTTGTTGATGCTTTGCATTCCAAAAATAGCCCAGACCACTATTAAATTGCTTCATTAGGTCGTAACCTGAGCTGGGCTCTTTATCTAGCATAACAAGAATGGCGTGCTTCAGTGACATGAACAACCCTTTAAATAATGAGACATTATTATGCAAAAACTTGCATATAAAAGCGAGTCCGAATAATATGCAATAAATTGCATATTGAATTGTATGAAAACAACGTCTACAAATGGACAATGTTAGGGTTCGAACAAAGGTGATTAAATGACTAGAACAGGTACGCGATTTCGGAAGAAAAAGGCGTTAGATCATTATGATGTGATTGTGGTTGGCTCTGGTATCGGAGGACTCGCGAATGCGGCGCTTCTCTCCAAGCTCGGAAAAAAGGTGTGTGTACTTGAGCAGCATTATACGGCTGGCGGATATACCCATGCTTATGAGCGGGAGGGATATGAGTGGGACGTTGGTGTGCATTACATTGGTGAAGTGCATCGGCCTTATACTACTTTGCGTCGGATTTTTGATGTCATTACAGATGGTAAGTTGAAGTGGGCAGAGATGGATCCGTTATATGACCAAATTATTATCGGTGACGACCATTATGACTATGTGGCGGGGAAAGATAATTTTATCGAGCAAATGACCTTCCGTTTTCCCGACGAGGCCGAAGCCATAAAACAATATATAGATCTTCTGTATAAGACTAGTGCATTAGTACCCAAGTTTTTCGCTGGGCAAGCATTGCCAAAAACGGCTGGTTCAATTTATAACCGTTTCAAGGATAAGCTGCTCCCCGACTATCTTTTTAAAACGACTTACGACGTGCTCTCCGAATTGACCAGCAATCAAGAGTTAATTGCTGTGTTGACCGCGCAGTGGGGTGATTATGGACTCCCACCGAAAAAATCTGCTTTTATCATGCATGCGATGGTGGCGAAGCATTATTTAAATGGCGGCGCCTACCCAGTTGGTGGTGCGGCGAGGATCGCTGAAACCATTATCCCGATTATTCAAGCATCTGGAGGCGAAGTCTTTACCTATGCGGGTGTTGATGAGGTATTGGTCAAAAAGAATAAGGCTTACGGCGTCAGGCTACAAAAAGGTGAGGAATTAACGGCAGATGCCATTGTTAGTTGTGCGGGGCTTGTACCAACTATAAATAAGCTCCTGCCCGCCGATGCAGTGAGAGCGAACGGCTACGATAAATTGGTAAATAAGGTGCAAACCTCTTCTGCCCACTTATGCATTTACGCAGGGTTTAAAGGCAATGCTGAAGAGCTGGGTATACCGAAAAAGAATTTTTGGATTTACCCAGGTTACGATCATGATGCGTCTGTATCAGCGTTTCATGAAAGCAAAGAGTATGATTTTCCACTCGTTTATATTTCTTTTCCCTCTGCAAAAGATCCCACTTGGGATGAACGATATCCAAATAAATCTACCGTTGAAATCGTCACCGTTTGTAAACCGGAATGGTTCGAGCAATGGCAGGGAACGACTTGGGGTAAACGCGGTGAAGAATATGATCAGCTCAAACAGTCGCTTACCGATCGCTTAATGGATGTCTTGTATAAGCAAATGCCTCAGTTAAAAGGCGCCCTTGATTACGTTGAGTTGTCTACACCGCTGTCTACGCAATGGTTTCAATGGAATGAAGGCGGAGAGATTTACGGTATCGAACACGACGTTGAGCGATTCCGTCAAAACTGGATACATCCAAAGACGGAGATCAAAAATTTCTATCTAACTGGGTCAGATGTGGTGACAGCAGGGGTGGGTGGCGCACTGATGGGGGGGGTGATGACCACAATGGCGATGATGGGCCTTAAAGCGAATAAGGTCACGGAATTACTTAAAAAAGGTGTCGTTGACGCCTAATTGTGCTCAGATCAAGCCGAGTATATTGCGCCCAGTACCCTGGGTCGCGTCGCGCCGGTAACTAGAGGCTGGTTACCGGGCTGCCCCGCCATCGTCTCTTTTGCGAGCCAGGCGAAGGCACTCGCCTCCACAAGTTGGCAAGGTAGGCTTATCGCATCTGTTTTCTCGATTATAAAACTGGGCAGAAGCGTTTTGAGCCGCGTAAGCAAAAAGCCATTAAATGTCCCACCGCCGCATATATATAGTGTCTCGTCGAAAGCCAGTCTGGCCAGTTCTTTTTCGACACAGTTTTTCACCGAAACGGCGGTAAGTTCTAATAATGTGCGCTGAACATCTTCGGACGGATACGCTTTCTTTATAAATGGGTTGAGCCAGTTCAAATTGAACAGTTCTCGCCCCGTACTTTTTGGGCCCTCTCTCTTGAAGAATTCATGACGTAATAGGGTCTCTAGAAGCTCAGGGATAACTTTGCCTGAGCGCGCCCAGTCTCCGTTTTGATCATAAGGTTTATTGCGGTGCTGCTGTATCCACTGGTCCATTAATGTGTTTGCTGGCCCAATATCGTAGCCTCGGGTTTGTTTGGGTTCGAGTGATTGGGGTGACAGTAAAGAAATATTACTAATGCCGCCGAAGTTAATAATGGCACGGTACTTTGTGTCATGCGCAAAAACGCTTTGATGAAAGGCAGGTACTAATGGTGCGCCCTGCCCACCGCTGGCAATATCGGCCATACGGAAATCAGTGATGGTGGTGATGCCGGTCAAATCAGCAATAATGTTTGCATTACCAATTTGCAGAGAGAATGGATTTTCCTGATCTGGACGGTGTCGAATGGTTTGTCCATGACTGCCAATTGCGCAAATTTGCTGTGAACTCAGATGGAGTTTTTCCGTCAGCTTAAGACAATTTTTTGCGATAAGTCGGCCAAGTTCAACGTCGGCAGTACCGAGGCGTTCTATTTCATCTGCCCCTGGCTGGCATAATGCAGCTAAGGTTGCTTTGAGTTGGTTTGGGAGCGCTGAGCTATGCTGCCCAAGAATAGCCGGATGGCCCGTAGAGAAGTCTATTGCAACGCAATCAATGCCATCAAGACTGGTACCAGACATGACGCCGATATAAATCTCAGATACATCGGCGCTGCGCTTCATGCCTAGTCGTTTAAGGCGATTTGGTAACTGTTTTGAAGTGTTTCGAGTTGCGCTAGCGTGTCGCGCGTTTGTTGCTCAAACAGCGCCAGTTCTGCTCCTGCAATGGGTTGTGCGTGGGGTAATTTTACTTTCACGGGGTTTCTATGTATGCCGTTTACGCGAAACTCGTAGTGAAGATGCGGGCCGGTCGACATGCCGGTTGAACCAACATAACCGATGACTTGACCTTGTTTCACTCGGGCGCCACTGCGCACCCCTCTTGCGTATTTATGTAAGTGCGCATAAAGCGTAGAAATCTTTTGGCCATGTTGTAAAACAATTGTTTTGCCGTAACCACCTTTGGTACCAGCACTTAAAACTTTGCCATCACCTGCAGCTTTCACAGGCGTACCCGTAGGGGCTGCGTAGTCGGTTCCTCGATGGGCGCGAACCTTGTGCAGCACCGGGTGCTTGCGTTTTAAATTGAAGTGTGAGGAGATTCTCGCAAAATCAACGGGCGTTCGAATGAAGGCTTTGCGCATACTTTTGCCGTCCGGTGTGAAGTAATTTTCATCACCTTTACTGTCCTTATACAAAACCGCTTTGAGCTTTCTGCCTTGGTTTTCAAAAGTTGCTGCTAGGATTTTGCCATTTTTGTATTTAACACCGTCTAAGTGGAGCTCTTCGTATACGAGACTAAACCGATCACCTTGTCTAATATCCAGAGCAAAATCGACATCCCAGCCAAAAATATTTGAGAGTGCCATAATCTGATTTTGGCTCATCCCCGCTTTTTGACCCGCAAGAAACAGAGAGCTTTGAATTTCCCCCTCCGTATAGGCGACGCTCACCTCGGGTGTCCGTCTATGTGTTTCGCTGGCAAAAGTATTATCGTCTTGTCGGTTGAAGGTCACAAACTCAAGTGGTGAACGTGTTAGTTTAATATTGTTGAGTTTTTGTTGGTCGTCATTCGCAAATGCAATATCTTCTCCAGGAAAGATTCGCGTCAATTCTTTATTCTTGTTCCCTTTGCCCAGCACTGAATACATGATGGTGTTGTTGTAACCTGCTTGCGCAAACAAATTTGATAAGGTGTCACCTTCTTTCACCGTGAAAGACTGCCATGACATTTTAGGTTCAGGCGTTTCTTGAGCAGTTGCTGGTTTTGTTCCAATTAGTGCAGTTTGTTCCGCTGCAACTGGCTCTATCGCCTCGATTGCACTCTGACCGGTTTCGACAGTTGGAACAGTATTGGATTTCAAATCAAGTGGTATGCTCGTGCGGTTCGCATTCACTTTTCCACTTGGACCGAGAATAAGGATAATCGTCAATGCGATGCCAATCATGCCTGCAGCGAACATGTGGACTTTAGGGAATGTTTTAACCAATTTTATGCCTTTATTTCAATGCTTAGCATGAGTATCTTTATAGTTATAATTAATTATAGAACGCAACTTGAATCAAGCAATGTTGTATTCAAAAATGGTGGCATACATCACAGCCAAACTTGGTATAATGCCGCGTTTTTTCTGTTTAAGTAATTAAACTAACCCATATTATAACGAATTGGTAAGGCAGTAGGATTAGCAAATGTTTAATGTTCAAGAGCAATTGGCGATTATCAAGCGCGGAGCCGATGAGTTAATTGTCGAGGAAGATCTGGTAGAAAAGTTAGCGTCAGGTAAACCTTTGCGCATCAAAGCTGGATTTGATCCGACCGCTCCCGATCTGCATTTGGGTCATACCGTACTTATTAACAAGCTGAAACAATTTCAGGATCTTGGTCATCACGTTCTGTTCTTAATTGGTGACTTTACCGGCATGATTGGAGACCCGACCGGCAAAAGTGCAACGCGCCCCCCCTTAACCAAAGAGCAGGTCGCCAAAAATGCGCAAACGTATAAAGAGCAAGTCTTTAAAATTCTAGATTCAGAAAAAACAACCGTGATGTTTAACTCTCAGTGGATGGGGGAAATGTCAGCCGCAGACATGATCAAACTCGCGGGACAGTACACTGTGGCGCGCATGCTTGAGCGCGATGATTTCAGTAAGCGCTTTAAGGGGGAGCAACCCATTGCGATCCATGAGTTTCTTTACCCTCTGGTGCAAGGCTACGATTCTGTTGCGATGCAAGCCGATGTAGAGCTTGGAGGAACCGATCAAAAGTTTAATTTATTGATGGGAAGAACGCTTCAGAAGAGCGCAGGTCTTGCGCCGCAAACCATTCTAACGATGCCTTTGTTGGAGGGTTTGGATGGCGTTCAGAAAATGTCGAAATCACTAAACAATTATGTCGGTGTTAATGATGCACCCGGTGAAATGTATACGAAACTACTTTCGATGCCTGACAAGCTCATTTGGCGTTATTTTGAATTGTTAAGCTTTAAGAGCATGGATGATATAAATGCGTTGAGAGCTGAGGTTGATGCAGGGCGTAATCCTCAGGATGTAAAAGACAGCTTTGCACGTGAAATTATTGCTCGTTTTCATGGTAATGAGGCGGCTACTAATGCACATAAAGGCGCTGGGAACAGAGTTGACCTAGGTGAGATTCCGGAAAATGTTGATGAAGTAGAGGTTGATGCCGACGGTGAGGAGACCTTGCCAATCGCCGCCGTTTTGCGTCTGGCGGGCCTAGTAAAGAATGGCGCCGCCGCGAAAGACGTTTTAAAAAGAGGGGCGGTGTTTGTGGATGGCCAAAAGGTCGAGGCAACCTTGAAAGTGCGCGTCAGAGGACGTTTTGTTATTCAAGCAGGCAAGAAGAAAATAGCGCGAGTCACGCTCAAATAAATATATAGCCCCCCATTCGTTAATGTCGACATGGACCCCTTGCCATCCGTGGATGCTGGCGCTGACTCCTCTCCTGAGTCCGCTGTTGGTATGGTGAGGCGCAAAAAATGAATGCCTTTAACAATCAACCTTATTCGATTAATATTACGATAAAGCAACAATAATAAATTAATTCCAAACATGCCGGATTGCATGCGCTTATTGAGCATGGGCTGTGGTGGCTGGAGGAAGTGCGTAATGTTAATAGTTCGAGATGTTTCAGGGCCCGTTTTCGTTTCCGACTCTAAAGCAGATGATATTGCGTTAAAGCTTGGCGACGAAGTTGATTTAAAAACCATTTTAGCGAGTCCTGACGGCTATCAGGTGTCTCTCGAGGATGCAGCGGGTCGCGTCTTCAATTTTACGGCAGGTCCCCCACAAAACGTTGAGTCTTTAATCGAGTCAGTAGCTCTTGAGTCGTCCGAGGACATAAGCACGCAAGATCCTGCAGAGGACGTAGGGCAGGATATAACGCCGCAAAGCGATTCCAATAGTCAGCTTTCAGATCATCACCATCACGCCGCCTATGCACTTGACCGTTCTAATTTAGAAGTTACGATCGATCATATTAATACCGGCGATGGTGGAATTATTGGCGACCGTTTGGATGCGCGCGAGACGGTTTCTGATGCACAAATGAACAGTGCGATAAGAGGTGCGGACGGAGCAGATAGTGGGATAGCTGCACCGCTCTCTCTCGGCGGGATATTCCATGGGTCAGCCGTCGAAGACAACTCTACACGTGCAACCGGAGCATTGCAGATTATGCAAGGGAATGGTTCGTTCCCTACACAAACTTTCCATGGTGTTTATGGCACGCTGCAGGTTGATAGCGGCGGCCTATGGCAATACACCCTAGACAACAAAGGGGCAGCGGTTCAAGGCTTGGCTAACGGTCAACATGTAGTGGAGCACTTTACCGTGCATGCTAGAAATGTGGCGGGTGTTGAGTTCGGTCACGACTTTACTATTGATGTGGCGGGAACCAACGATACGCCAGTTATCGGTGGCGCTGATGTGGGTCAGGTTACGGAAGATGTGTATAAAATTGTTAGCGGGAACCTAACAATAACTGACCTAGATGCTGGTGAATCGCATTTTAACCCAGCGCAGTTGCAAGGTCAGCACGGTGTCTTACATTTAAGTTCTAATGGCAACTGGACCTATGACCTAGCTAATCAAAGCCTCGATGTGCAGCAGCTCGGTGCAGGCTCCTCGCCGATCAATCATACGCTGACTGATGTGATACAAATCCATTCAGCCGACGGCACTGCGCACAGTATTACGGTGACGATTACAGGCACGAATGATACGCCCGTCTTGAGCGCCATTACAGCGCAATCAGCGATTGAAGGTGATAGCACTAAGACGACAGGGGTGCTCACTGGCTCGGATGTTGATGCGAATGACCAGCTCACCTTTGCTGTGCCTACAGTGGATGGCTTCATATTAAAGCAAGATGGCAGCTATAGCTTCGACCCAAGCCACAGCAGTTATAACCATTTAGCCCAAGGTGATGTGCAAACCATTACCATCCCTGTAACGGTGACGGACCTAGCCGGCGCGACCGATACCAAGAATCTTGTCATTACCCTAACGGGTACGAATGACGCGCCGGTATTGCAGCAAATCCAAGCGCAAAGTGCGACAGAGGATGGCCAATTGCTAACCGGCCAGCTTACAGCAACGGACCCAGACGATCATGAAGTCGCCCGTTACAGTGTGACGCAGCATGTTGATGGGTTTACCCTGCATGCCGATGGCAGCTATAGCTTTGATCCGAGCCATGGGAGTTACCAACATCTAGCGGCAGGACAAGTTCAAACGCTGACAATACCCGTTGGCGTGATTGATCAAAGCGGTGCGACTGACACGCAGACCTTAACCATCACCGTGCACGGCAAAGATGATACGGCCATCATCAGCGGCGCGGATACCGGAATGGTGAGAGAAGATACCACGCTGCAAGCGATGGGTACGCTCAATATCAGTGATAAAGATGCTGGTCAGGATCATTTTCAAACGGGCGATATCCAGGGCGCGCATGGTACTCTTCATCTGCAAACCGACGGCAGTTGGACCTATGACCTAGATAATCAAAGCCTCGACGTGCAGCAGCTCGGAGCAGGCTCTTCGCCGATCAATAATACGCTGACCGATGTGATACAAATCCAGTCGGCAGATGGCACCGCGCACAGTATTACGGTGACGATTACAGGTACAAACGATGCGCCAGTATTAATATCAATTACCGCGCAAAGCGCACTTGAAGGTGACACGTCTCTGACGACAGGCTTGATTTACGTTCATGACATTGATCAGAACGATCGAGTGAGTTTGGCTGCACCGAATGTCGATGGCTTTGTATTGAAGCAAGATGGTAGCTATAGCTTCGACCCAAGCCACAGCAGTTATAACCATTTAGCCCAAGGTGATGTGCAAACCATTACCATCCCTGTAACGGTGACGGACCTAGCCGGCGCGACCGATACCAAGAATCTTGTCATTACCCTAACGGGCACTAACGATGCACCGGTGTTGCAGCAGATTCAAGCGCAAAGTGCGACGGAAGACGGTCAAGTGCTGACCGGCCAGTTAACCTCCACGGATGTGGATGATCATGAAGTTGCTCAGTTTTCTGTAGCCCATACCGATGGGCTCACTTTGCAGGCAGATGGCCATTACACCTTTGACCCAGGTCATCCAAGTTATCAGCACTTAGCGACGGGGCAAATTCAAACGCTGACCATTCCAGTGATCGTAACAGATCAGAGCGGCGCCACGGACACCAGGAACCTTACTATAACCGTGCATGGTAAAGACGATGCAGCCGTTATTACAGGTACAGACTCAGGCTCAGTTAAAGAAGATACCATGCTACAGGCAACCGGTATGCTGAATATTAGCGACAAAGATGCCGGACAAGATCATTTTCAGGCGGGCGATATTCAAGGCGCGCATGGCATCTTGCATCTTCAAGCCAACGGGACATGGGCTTATGATTTAGATAATCAAAGCCCAGATATTCAGCATCTCGGCGCGGGTTCTTCCCCTATTGGTAATAGCCTGATTGATGTGATTCAAGTGCATTCGGTCGACGGCACTGCGCACAGTGTTACGGTGACGATCGCTGGTACGAACGACGCACCGATGATTACCTCTATTACGGCGCGAGCAGCAAATGAAGGCGACTCGACGCTAACGACAGGCATGATCTTTGTCCATGAAATGGATCGTAATGATCGACTTCATTTATCTTCCCCTAATGTCGATGGTTTTGTGCTTAAACAAGATGGCAGCTATAGCTTCGACCCAAGCCACAGCAGTTACAACCATTTAGCGCAAGGCGATATACAAACCATCACGATTCCGATCACCCTAACTGACTTGGCCGGTGCGGCCGATACTAAGAATCTTGTCATCACTCTAACGGGTACTAACGATGCGCCGGTATTGCAGCAGATTCAGGCACAAAGTGTGACAGAGGATGGTCAGTTGCTAACCGGCCAGCTTACAGCAACGGACCCAGACGATCATGAAGTCGCTCGTTACAGTGTGACGCAGCATGTTGATGGGTTTACCCTGCATGCCGATGGCAGCTATAGCTTTGATTCCGGTCATGCAAGTTACCAGCATCTAGCGGCAGGACAAGTTCAAACGCTGACAATACCTGTTGGCGTGATTGATCAAAGCGGTGCGACTGACACGCAGACCTTAACCATCACCGTGCACGGCAAAGATGATGCGGCGGTGGTGACAGGTACGGATACTGGCGCGGTAACGGAAGGCGATATTGGTGATACCACGGTTATTACGGGCAATCTATCTATCTCTGATGTGGATCAAGGTCAAAGTGCCTCCTTTGCAGATGTTACTTCAGTGGCGACTACCTATGGCCATATTGCCATGGTTAATGGTCAATGGAGTTATACCCTAGATCAAAGCAAGGTACAGGGTTTATCACCCAGTGACCCCGACCCAGCCAAGCAACAAGTCGTAGATACACATACCTTCACCGCGACCGACGGCTCCACCCAACAAGTCAGTATCACCATTACCGGGACCGAAGATAAACCTGTTATTAGTTCGGCCTATGCTTCGCCATTAGGCGTCACCTCTACATTATCTATGACCAGTCTAGAAGTGGTTGCCAGTGCAAATCCATCGGTGATTGATACGACTGCAGATTGGGGTAGTCAAACATCGACAACCAGTTCAGGCCTGAAAATAGTTGGCTTATATATGCCAGGCAGTAGCCATAACGAATTGACCTCAGGCAATGAGCCTACCTTGAGTACTAGCCATAGCGGCCAAGGAGGGTTTGCCCGAATTGATAGTCATGGTTGGTGGCAATCACACCATATTCCCAACACGGTGAATACCGGTAGTGGCGGGGCAGCGGGCACGGGGAATGCTTGGGAGCACGGCATTGTAGAATTTTCAGATGGCACACTCGGAATTATTAACCGTGTCTGCGATGGCGCCGCTTCTGGCGAAGTGGATTATTTGTATTTTAGTACCTATCAACAACTGCATGTGGGTGCGAATGTGCTCAGTGGCAGTGGTGTTGCCGGTGAAACTATCCATATCGTTGAAGGAACCACTACGGTAGCGACTACTGTTGTTGATGCTCATGGCCACTTTCAGGTTGGCATCGCGGGTTTGCCAAATGGGCAGCATACTTTGTCGGTGACGAATGATCATGGTGAGACTTCAGCACCACATATTTATGATGTTAATAACGCGGGTATAGCCGATATTTCGCCAGCGGGCCTAACAGCCGATCTGAAAGAGGATAGTGCGCAATTTGAGGTGAAAGGCGAATTAAAAGCCACCGATTTAGATGACATTGATCAGCCAGAATTCACGCCACAAGTTCAACAGCAAACTGCTTATGGGGTATTCTCAATTGATAGCGCCGGACATTATCATTATGAATTAGACAACCATAACTCGGCGGTTAATCAGCTAGGCGTGCATCAAACCATACAAGAAAAAATTCCAGTAATAGCAACCACGCTTGATGGCGAACAAGTCATCAGCAACGTAGTCATTACTATTCATGGCAGCGTTGATGCACCGATATTATCAGCCACCACACATCTTGTTCAGCAGGGCGCAGAAATACCCTTAGACTTGCACACCACAATTATTGACACCGGTGGCGATACCGAGACACTAACGGTAAAAATATCAGGGTTACCGGATCAGGCAACGCTCAACCACGGTAATTATAATGCTTTATCCAAAATTTGGACGGTAGATAAGGCTGACTTACAGGACCTTAAGGCTGACCTGCAAAACCCAAATTTTCATGGCGATATCGCCTTAACCATTACCGCGATTGCCTCGGCCGGAGGAGAAGTACAGCACACGACCCGACCCTTAACCTTATCGGTTAATGCGCAACCCGAGGTCCTATCGCCGCTTACTGATCAATTGATTGAAGATAATGCGACCCACGGCGTCGACTTATTGCAAAGTGCCAGTGATAAAGACGCGGGTGACGTATTACATGTTAGCCAGTTAAGTTATGAGCTCGATGGCGCTGCCGCTTCGCCCAATATTCCAGCCGGTTTTGCGCTCGCCGCCGATGGTCATACGATAACGGTTGCACCAAGTAATGCGGCGTTTCAACACTTAGTGGCAGGTGCCAGCACGACATTAATCATCAGTTATCAGGTGAACGATTCGCGTGGCGGAGCCGTTGTACAGACCTCGAGCATCACGATTACCGGCACGAACGATGCGGCCACGATTAGTGGGGTGTCGACAGGGCAGGTGGTAGAAGATGATGGCCAGTTGGCAACGGGCCAATTGCACATCGTTGACAAAGATGATGGCGAGTCTAGCTTTAAACCAGAAACGGTTGTGGGTACATTTGGTACTGCGCATATTGATGTAGGTGGTCACTGGACCTATGTGCCAGATAATGTCAAATCACAATCATTACTAGGTGGGCAAGTCGAGCACGAACTACTGACTGTCCACAGTGCCGATGGTACAGCGCATCAGCTTAATATCACCGTGACAGGCACCAATGATCTGCCCGTAATATCAGGCGCCAGTACCGGTGCTGTAATAGAAGCGGGCGATGGAATCAGTGGCAATGCTGACGCCACTGGTACGTTAAACGTAACCGACCCCGATATAGGCGATACCCTTAGCTGGCAAGTGGTTCAGGGGCAGGGCAGCTATGGTCAGCTGAGTATTGATCAACAGGGGCAATGGTACTATCAACTGGACAACACACACCATGCGACGGATGTGTTAGCGGCCAATCAACAAGTTACCGAACATTTTACTGTTACGGCGACAGACAGCAGCGGCTCAGCAGTTCAACAAACGATTACCATTGACGTCACTGGTACGAATGATGCGCCAGAGATTATGGCTATTTCGGCACAAGCAGCGATTGAGGGTGACTCAACGCTAACCAAAGGATTGATTTATGTCATTGAAAGTGACAACCACGACCGAGTTCGTTTTTCTTCCCCGAGTGTCGACGGTTTTGTGCTTAAGCAGGATGGGTCTTATAGTTTTGATCCTAGCCACAGCAGCTACAATCATTTAGCGCAAGGCGATGTACAAACCATCACGATTCCGATCACCCTCACCGACCTAGCCGGCGCGACCGACACCAAGAACCTAGTCATTTCTCTCACGGGCACTAACGATGCACCGGTGTTGCAGCAGATTCAGGCACAAAGTGCGACGGAAGATGGACAAGTGCTGACCGGACAGTTCACTTCCGTCGATGCAGATGACCATGAAGTTGCTCACTATAGCGTATTACAGAAAATCGATGGATTTACCTTGCATGCAGATGGTAGCTATAACTTTGACCCGAGTCATGCGAGTTACCAGCACTTAGCGGCGGGTCAAGATCAAACATTAACGATTCCAGTAGTAGTGTTTGATCAAAGCGGCGCCACAGATACCAAGAATTTGATCATAACGGTGCACGGCCAAGATGAATATACCCCACCTGCCATCAGTATTGACGTTGATATTGCCAATGGTGGCCTGGTTCCCCAAGCAGGCATTATTGGCGGCCCTTCCGTAGCTAGCTATGAATATGACTTAGATATTTCTGTCCATACTCAGCCAGGTGAAAGTGTCGACAGCATTGCTTTGACAAAGCTGCCCAGTGGCATATCACTCATCTATGACAATGGCAGCTCGGTGCCGCAAAACCACAACGGCTATCTAGTCGATCCGCAGCAGGCAGATCATATCAAGCTCGTCTCGGATCATGCGCTTACAGCAAACAATTCTGGTTTCGAAACAACGGTGGTAACGACCGATACAGCCAGTGGCATGCGAACAACCTCAGCGATTGACGCGCAAGGACAGACACATGTGACGACTACACCACTGGTATCGCATGATGAAGCCGATATAGATTCGGTAATAGAGGATGTAGTAATTGATGGATCACCTATCCTAAGTGGTGATAATTACGCGGATGAACCGCAACTTAATTTGATGGCGCTTCGAGACCATAACATGAGAGATATGCAGTCCTCATTGCAAGAAAGCGACGGCATAACGGCGCGCGCAAAAGCGGTATTAGGTAACGCCTCTGAGAACGATGCAAATGATGAATTACAAAACTTAATAGAAGAGCATTTAAATACGCATCATCAGCTTAAGTCTGATGCCGTGCGCTCATCAGGTGCAGATAGCATGGCGTCTGCAGAGGCGAATAATGCGGCGTCATCGGACGCATACAGCGATGTGGCGAAAGAGCCATCTGAAGACGGTATAGGTGGTAGCTCCAGTTCTCATATGGAAAGTCTTGTACCCAAACCGGATGACGATACATTGCCGCCTATATAAAGGGCTGATAACGTGGTGAGTCAGGGATTCTGCTCACCTTTGGTTAGGAGTATAAATGACAGATCGAAAGGAAAATAACATGTCATCGAATCACTGGGATACGGGGGCACCCGAGCGTACGCATTTTGATGCCTTGCTTGATAGCCTGGTGATTGTGACCAAGCTTTATGATAACCCGATTACGGCGTCGGCACTGAGTGCCGGTTTACCTCTCGTGGATAATAAGTTAACAACAGGTTTATTCCCTCGCGCGGCCGAGCGAGCAGGCCTATCAGCACGACTGCTTAGTCGTAACCTTGACGATATTGTGCCAGAGGTACTGCCCGCAATTTTATTGCTGCACAATGGCAATGCCTGCGTGCTGACGAAGTTTGATACCGAAACGAATAAGGCCACCATCATTCGCCCAGAAGCCGGTCTTGGTGAAGTTGACCTGCCACTTGATGAGTTAAACGCGCTTTATTGTGGTTTCTGTTTTTTTATCAAACGAGAATATCAGTTTGATAAAAAAAGACGCCTTATTACGGGTGAGGCAGGTAAGCACTGGTTTTGGGACACCTTACGGCTCTCTTTTCCAATATATCGAGATGTTATTCTTGCGTCCATATTGATTAATGTCTTTGTTCTGGCCAGTCCATTCTATGTGCGCAATGTATACGACCGCGTTGTACCGAATGCAGCATTCGATACTTTATGGGCCTTTTCGATTGGCATTGGTATTATCTTTTTCTTTGATTTACTGCTGAAGCTCATCCGAACTTATTTTTTAGATATTGCGGGCAGAAAATCTGACGTCATTTTATCGTCTAAAATCTTCGCGCATGTTCAGGCCTTGAGATTAGAGTACCGGCCTGCATCGGTGGGCTCTTTTGCAAAAATGGTTAGTGAATTTGAGAGTATTCGCGACTTCATTACCTCAGCAACTATGAGTACGTTGGTCGATATTCCGTTTGTGATTATTTTTCTGCTTGCGATTTTTATATTCAGTGGAAACTTAGTCATTGTGCCCATCGTAGCGATCTGTTTAATTCTTATTGTCACTGTGTTTATTCGGCGCCCCGTTGATGAATCTATTTCTCACAGTTATGGGGCGTCAGCCATAAAAAATGGGCTGTTAATTGAGACACTTAATGGCCTAGAAACTGTTAAAAGTAACCGTATGGAGGGTATTAATCAGCGTAAATGGGAGCAAAATGTGGGGGAAACCTCTTACTGGGGGAATCGATCTCGACTTTATTCTACGCTCGGAACGAGCACTTCAGGCTTTATACAGCAAATGACAACCGTTGCCCTGCTGATCGTCGGTGTTTATGAGATTGCTCATCATGAATTAAGTATGGGTGGGTTAATTGCCGCGAGTATGCTTACGGGGCGGGTTATCTCTCCCATGGCTCAAGTGGCCGGGTTAATTGCGCGTTATGGTCAAACGAAAGAGGCCTACCAGGGTATTGCACGTATTATGGAAATGCCCATCGAGCGCGATAACGAAAGCCGGTACTTGCAGCGAGAAGAAACGGCCGGGCAGTTTGATTTAGAAAATGTCAGCATGACGTTCCCGGAGCAGACAGTACCCATTATAAAAAATATCAATTTGAGTATTGCGCCCGGCGGTCGGCTCGCGGTGATTGGTCGAATTGGTTGCGGCAAAACGACGCTGCTGCGCCTCTTGATGGGGCTTTATACACCAACGGAAGGCATTATAAAGCTTGATGGCATCGATATTCGTCAATTAGATCCAAACGATTTGCGTGCTGTAATTGGGTGCGTTGAGCAGCAGCCGACACTCTTTGCCGGATCTATCAGAGAGAATATTGCGGCAGGCACCCCGTATGCGAACGACGAACAAATTTTGAAAGCAGCCGATATGGCTGGGGTATTGGAATTTACAGCCAATCATCCTGAAGGACTTAATCGTCAGGCGGGGGAGAACGGACGATTATTATCTGGCGGCCAGCGTCAATGTGTGGCACTGGCCCGAGCTTTATTGAGCGATCCAAAAATTCTAATTTTTGATGAGCCGACCAGTGCCCTCGATCAAGATTCGGAACACCGCCTTATTGAAAGATTGAGCCGCTTGGCAGCTGATAAGACAATAATTGTGTTTACGCAGCGCTTAGCAATTTTAAGTCTGCTGAATTCAATTGCCGTAATGGATAATGGCGAAATTATAATGAATGGTCCAAAAGAAGAGATTCTCAATCGTCTCTCCGGGAAGGGAGGTGAATAATGGGGCGTATTCGAAATCAGCACAATACATTGAGCCAAGAGGATCTCGAGTTTATAACGGACGCTGCGCAGGGTGAACTGATGCGCACCCCGAAAGTTGCACAAATTATTTTGTGGATGCTTTTAATCATGGTCGGGTGCCTTGCAATGTGGGCCTATTTCTCAAGTATTAATGAGATTGTACGGGGTGAGGGAAAAGCGATCCCTATAAGCCATACTCAAGTTATTCAAAATTTAGATGGCGGCATTATCGAGGCTATAAATATTCGAGAGGGGCAAACTGTGCGCGCGGGTGATTTGCTCATGTCGCTTGATGCAACCACCGCAGGAGGAGCGCTTGCTCAAACGGTCGCTGAAACTTCATCCTTGGTTGCCGAGGAAATGCGTTTAGTGGCAGAGGTTGCCGGCGTTCAGCCTGAATACAATACCATTGTCGCGACTGACAATACGCGCTTTGTTACCACGCAGCTCCAGCTTTATAAGATTCGGCAGGATGAGCTTCATAAACAGATTGAGGATATTCATCTCAAAGCGAGTAAGGCACGGCAGGAGTTGGTGGTTGCGCGACAGCGCTATGAAGATCAGAAAATGCAGGCCAGTTTGATTCGTCAGCAATTAAAAATGAACCAACCGCTCCTGAAAATGGGAGCTGTCTCCGAATCGGTTGTGCTTGAAATTAAACAGCAATTGAGTCGAGTTCAAACAGAAGTCAATCAGACGAAAAATCAGATCCCAGAACTTGAATCGGAAGTTGAGCGGCTAAAAAAAGAAGAGGAGTCTGTGGTCGCGACGTTCAAGTCAAAAGCACAACAGCAATTAGCTGAAGTCAGAACCAGACTTGATATTTCTAAAGGTAAAAAAACGGTCAGTCAAGCCAGTCTCAATCGCACGGAGTTGCGCTCCCCCGTCGACGGTATCATTCAGAAGCTATACATTAATACGGTGGGTGGTGTGGTGCGTCCTGGCGTTGAGTTGATCGATATTGTCCCGATTGGGGATGAATTGCTCGTCGAAGCCAGGGTTAAGCCAAAAGACATCGGGTTCGTGCGCCGAGGCCAGACTGCGAAAGTGAAGGTGTCTGCCTTCGATTTTGCAATCTATGGCGGCTTGAATGGGACAGTTGAGACGGTATCAGCCGATACGATTACAGACAAAAAAGGACAAAGTTATTACCTTGTTAAAGTGCATGTCGATAAAGCGTATTTTGATGTGAGAAACGAGCGATTAAATGTCATCCCCGGTATGCAGGCGACAGTTGATATCAGCGTTGCTGAGCGCACTGTGCTTGAATATATAATGAAACCACTGCTTCGCGCGTTACAGCGTTGATTAAACTTATGACCTCAAGGAGATTTTTTGGATGAAGAGCATAACCCAGACGGCTCTGTTTCTCTTCGGGTGCTCAATGCATCAGGTAGCCTTCCCAGAAAGTTTGGAGGATGCCGTCCACATGGCAATTAAGACGAATCCAAACGTTGCGGCATCGGTACAGAGGTATTACGCATCGCGAGCAGACCTAGAGGCAGCGTTTGGTAATTTTTTGCCTAGCATTGACCTGACCGCTGATACCGGAAGAGAAGACATTGATCGAATTGGCACCGTAACGGATTCGGATCAAACGCGTGCGCGCGCTTCGCTTCAGCTGTCGGTGCCTATCTTTCGTGGCTTTGCGAACGAAAACGAATATGAACGGGCAAACTTAAGCATGCAGGCAAGCTATTACGACTCGCTCGCTCAGGCTGAGGAGCTCGCGTTGAAAATAGCGCGAGCGTATACCGATGTATTGAATGCAAAGGATGTCGTCACGCTCTCTATTGAAAATCTGGCGCTGCATGAGCGTACTTATGAATTGGTTGCCGCGCGCAAAAAACAAGGAATCTCAGATAAGGCGGACCTAACGCAAATGCTGGGTCGGCTGTCGCGCGTTAAGGCAAACCTGCTTGCGGCGAAAAATAACATGGGCGATGCGGAAACAACGTATAAGCAGTTGGTTGGCTATCGCCCAGCCCAGCTTGTTAGGCCTGAAATAAATGCTGCGTATATTCCCGAGAGTAATGAGCGAGCGGCAACCTTGGCCTTGTCAAATAGCCAGAGTCTTTTGGCCAGTCGAATAAATGCGCAGGCGCTGGGCGCTAAAGCGGAGGCATTTAATTCACATATTTACCCTAACTTTGATTTCGTTGCCGATCAAACATGGAATGATAAGGTCGATGGTGCGCGAGGCCACGAGAATGAATTAAGCTTTTTGGTAAAAATGAATTGGAATTTGTATTCAGGTGGGCGCAGCAGTTCAAAGCAAGCGCAGGCAAAGTATGACGAAGAAGTCGCACGGATGAACTCTAATCGAATTTACCGTGAGGTGCGTGCCAATGTCGATTCGTCTTGGGACGCGTTTGTAACCCTGCGGGAAACCTTAGTGCATTTGCAAGACTATGTGGATCAATCAGCAGAGAGTGCCAGGCTTTACATGGCTCAATTCGAAGCGGGACGGCGAACATTACTTGATCTTTTAGATGCACAGAATGAGTTATTTGAAGCACGTAAGCAGTTTCTTGCCTCAGACTACAACTATATATATACACAATATAGGGTGGTGGCGAGTATGAGCTACATACTCGATGCGATGCAGCTAAACGTGATGGAGCCATTGCTCGCAAACGAAATTGAAAGCAATCAGACGCAGGTCGCTAATTAGCTCGGGAGTTCGGTAATGAAAATGTTCGTTTTAGGCATGCTGTGTGGGTTATGTGTGGGATGTAACACAATGGCGCCGGAAGACCCTCGTAATAGTCAATTTGGCAAGGGTTTACCTGAACAACATACCGAGCAGGCGCTTGAGCCTTTCCCCGTGACGCCTCTGGGTGTTAAAAAAACCTCTGAGGCATAGCGAGTGTCTCGTTTCGTTTGCGGTTACCGAGTCATCTAAGAAGCAGCGCTTTAACGCGTTATCTCTGGCTCGACGATTAAGCTGCCATCACCGAGGCGTAATATAAACGTGATATTTGGTTTATGTGCGTAGGTAATTGTAGAAAACAGTTGACCCGTAAAGCGTCTTCTATATAATGCGCTCCACCTCGTCGGTCAGGCAGTACGCAAGTCAGATGAGAGCTGGGTTTAGGGCGATTTTTGAGTGATCAAAAAGCGAGCTAAATTTGGCAGTTGTCAGGGTGCTAGGTTAGGTTGAAATAAGTTTTGCTAACTATTTTGATAAACCGGTCAAAAAGGCGTTGACAACAAACACGGGCGCTGTAGAATACGCGCCTCGCTTGAGGGAAGGTAGCTTCATCAAGCAACGATCTTTAAAAATTAACCAAGCAATTCGTGTGGGCGCTGACTGAGATGATTTCACGCAAGAAAGCTTCGGCTTTCTAAGAAATTATCAAGTGAGCAAACAACGTGAATTCATGTACATATGTACGATTTACAGTAGTTTTTAACTTGAGCAGAAATTAGATTCCTTTAGGAATCACATTAGATTGAACTGAAGAGTTTGATCATGGCTCAGATTGAACGCTGGCGGCAGGCTTAACACATGCAAGTCGAGCGGTAACAGATC